>JAGGAA010000213.1 GCA_017889675.1 Bacillota bacterium
ATCCGACTGAGCAGTAGGTATGTGGAAATTGGAAGCCTCTTTAATAATCATCAAAAAATCCCCCCTATCTACTAAATCTAAATTACCTTTCGATTTTTATGTAATTTTACTCTTAATTTCAAAAGCGCCTCCACTTGTATTAACCTCTCTTTGCTAACATGATATGATGGGTTATCAAATTTGTTCCTAAATTCTACTTTTTTGCCAGGTTAACCATGAATCCGTTTTCTGCGGCGTATGATATAAATAGCATGGCCACTTAGCCTCCCTGCCGGTACGCTATAACACTGTCAAAATTTTTCTGTTCTAGCTTAAAGTGCCGAGTCATATTGTACAGTGCATTATAGGATATGAAGAATACTTTAATAAAATGATTAGATTAAAAACCGATTACGTATCATTATTTTGTTAGTATACGACATACAATGTAATAGAGTTTTCTCTACTATATTTGTATCAAAAAAGGAGGATCCTTATTTATGCCCATATTAAAAAATATTGAAAGAGTGTTTAACTATCAAGCCAATACTGTCACAGCTCCGCCCTTCCCTATCAATTTACCGGCTGGCGGTACGGTGTCGTTAGCCACCCTTGCCATACCTGTACGCCATGCTGCCTATCTGGTACGGGCCGTAATCAACTGGGGCGCTACTTTTACGCCGCTTGCCAGCCAGACTCCGCTTACCGCACCTGGATTTGCCCAGGTGCAATTCCAGATAGTAAGAGACGGCACGCCTATTGAACTCGTAACGCAAACAGCAGGCCAGACTGGTTTCGGAATCGGCTTAGCTTTCACTACTGCAACCTCAACTTACGAAATTGCCGCAATGCAAATTTTGGGTACCGGATCGCTTTGTTCTTGTGTTGGAAATCCAATTTCCACATTTGAACTGCGTGCAACCAATATCATTTTGCAAGCACCTCTAAATATAACGGGTACTGTTTCCACTGCGATCGGAACTCCAGCAGCCGCCGTCGGTCTTGTATCTCTAACTATCGAAGAAATAGAACCATGTAGAGCCGAGCCTGATAAAGCCTAAAAATTCCTGCCCCTTAATCCTAAAACAAGCACAACCGCATGTTGCGCTTGTCATACCGTAAACAAAAGGCACCTTACGCAAAGCGTAAGGTGCCTTTTAGATTGCAAAAATTCCATCAAACAAGTATACAAAATACAGAAACTGTAAAAAAAAGAGAGGGGGATGGTTTCACTCAGCCGCTAAAAACAATAAACCTTCAATAAATTTTTTGATGTTAACTTTACCATGATAAGAACTTTTCCCCTGGATAGAAGCCATCTCGTTCCTGATTTCCTTAAAATCGAACAATGCGCCGCTGTACATCTCAAATTTATCATCGTGATAATCCTCAATCCCCATATTAGCCACATTCTGCATGGCTTTAGCAATGGCTCTCCGAACGCGCTGTTCAATCGTTTTAACATCCTGCTCAATGGCTATCGACAGTTCCTGATATAGGTCATGCAGCTGATATGTCTGATCCTGTTCACCGCTCAAACGAACCTCTACCAATTGCGCTAACTGGTGAATATTTTTTGCCCCAGCTTCACTAATGATACCCAACTCAGAAAATATCCGATTAATCCGGTTTCGTTTCGCATTGTCATCCTGCTCGGCCGGCCTGTTATCAGAGCCGACATAACGAGCCGTTGTTTGCGAAATCAGTGACATAACTGCCCGCAGCCGCCTGCTTTCTTCCACCTTGCGGATTACCGATGTAATCTCCAAAACATTAATAGGCTTATGAATATAAAAATCAATTCCTGTCTCGTACGCTTTAGTAATCATAGGCTGGCTGGTGCTTTCAGAAATCATAATAAATGAGGTTTCCACGCCTCTCTCCTTGAGCTTTCTAATTAATTCTACCCCATCCTGCCCTGGCAGCAATAAATCAACCAATGCCACATCTGGGGCATACTCAGCAATGATATCCTCGCCTTTAAGCCCATCGCCACATTCAGCCACAATGGTTCCTAAGTCATATTTTTTAAGAATATTGCTGGTGATTTTTCGAATACTTACATCATCTTCAATAATAACGAACCGCATTTATCCACCCCCATCCACTATCTTGCTAGCTAGCCAAAGGCCTTACGCCCCCGAATCGTATATCTGTCAGGTTACCGCAATCTATATAAATTGGCAAGCGGCAGCAAAACAGTAAATACTGTTTTCCCTGGTTTTGATGTTAGTTGTATTTCACCACCTAATGATTCCGTTATGTTCTTAACATGACTAAGCCCCAGCCCTGTCGACATTTGCCCAGTTACTTCTGAAAACTTGGTCGAATACCCAGGAGCAAATATGAGCTCTGTTTCTTCGGAAGCAATGCCTGGACCATTATCGGCAACAACCAGCACCAATTTACCATCACTGCATTGCCCTGTTACCGTAATAACACCAGTAGGCAACGCAGCCTCAATGGCATTAATAATCAGATTGTTCAAGATGGAAACAATATTGTAATACTTGTCGGTAATTAATTCGCCGTTATACGTAAAGGTAATGGTAACTGGCTTGTCCAAACTATTGATATATCTTCTAGTATTTTGCTCAACAATCTGAAAAAATTCCGAGAGTGGCAGCCCCTCGTCGCTTACCGCTACATCCAAAATCTCTTCAATTCCTCTGGTTACGCGATAATAGTCCTTTTTGACCTCATGAATTTCACGGGCAATCTCAAGCGCCCGGGCGGCAGGGGAATCAAGCTGCGCTAACTCACCAGGACAAACCTTATTCATAGTTTGCGACAGCGTATAGCTTTTTTCCATAACTAACTCAATATCGGCTGATGATTTTTTTAGGTAAAATAATTCAGACCTAAGCTTAGCAATAATTAAGATTAAATCCGCATAGCGAGTCGCATAGTCTTCAGCCAACACAAAGTTGCGATAGCGCTTTAGTGAATAGTAACCAACTACAGCTAATAGTGCACGACAAACCCCTACTGCTACTAGAGGAATTAAAATAGTTTCCAAGCTGCGGCCGACAAGTTCCCTGCGAATAATGAGTTCCACACAATTACTAGTAATATCACAAAGGCTTAAGAGCAGAATAAGAGCCGGAATACTGTCCGTGTGATCGCGTATCTTAAGAACCTTAAATAAGAGTCCGTAGGACAGATAATACCCAAAGGACGGCAGGTTATGCACAAAGGCACTAAACAGCGTATCATCAATAAACGGATATTTAAGTACTATACGAAGCAAGAGAACCAGCGCACCTGATAAAACCGCAATACGGAGAACAGGTAATCGCTTAAAATACAACAGCAGTGTGGCTAATACAACCACACTTATCGTAAAGCGGAAATACCCGTCAAACGGGTAGGTAAATAGTAAGCCTGTTATGCTTACCAACAAAACAGCATTAATTGTCATAATAAAGGATACCCGCTCATCCTGTTTTGGCAAATACCAATAAAAGCTGTCAACACTCTTGCTGTTACCCCCCAAATAACATAGTGGTTATATTGGTAGAAAAGGACTGGGTATTTAGCACGGCCCCGGTAGCCTTGAGGATACTCCGTCGGCAGCAGTTCGAACGGGAAGCCTGCCAGAGGCCTGGTAGCGGTTTCCATATATGCAGTCTGTGGTTTAGCTGCAAGCAAAAAATCTAACGGCACAGTAAAAACCTCGGCTACTTCATCCGTATTGGGCGCCACCACCGCGTCAGTTGCGATGTGTACCGCATAAGGATAAAGAATAACGCCGATCGGACTGACTAATAAATCCAATGCTCCCAAGGCCGCAATATTGTCCTTTTTTACCCCAAGTTCTTCGACAGTCTCCCGTATAGCGGCTTCTAGCGGACTGCTGTCCCGGCTTTCGATGCGGCCGCCGGGAAAACAAATCTCGCCAGGCTGCCAGTTTAACTTTCCTGACCGCACCTCAAATAAAACCGCAGGTTGTCCCGCTATCTCGATAAGCGGTATGGTAACAGCTGCTTGCAAATAATCCTCTGCATTGGCAATTTTGCCTGAGTGACTGGGTAACGCACCGGCCAAGGCCCTT
>JAGGAA010000214.1 GCA_017889675.1 Bacillota bacterium
CCTTGCCCCAAATTTTGCAGGCTTAACCAAAAGGTCAATCAGCGGCGTTACACAGTTCATAAGCAAAATGGCATAGCAAACGCCTTCCGGATAGCCGCCTAATAAGCGGATTAACACAGTAAGCGCACCAGCACCAACCGCAAATATAATTTGACCCTTAACGGTAATGGGAATAGTGACCATATCAGTAGCCATGAAGAAGGCGCCTAGAATAAGTCCACCTGACATCATATGCATAATTGGATCATGTCCGAAGGCGGCTGTTAAAATGCCGACAGTAGCAATCATACATACCGGGATCTGCCATTTGATATACCCGCGATAGATTAAGAATAACCCGCCTAAAATCAAGAGCAAGGCTGAAGTCTCACCCATACTACCGCTGCGAGAGCCGAAAAAGAGAGACTGATACATTGTTACCTTGTCACCAAAAATTGCAACAAGACTTTCATAACCTTGCAATTTTAAGATACCTAACGGAGTAGCCGAGGTAACTCCGTCAATTTTGCTTGCCATTTGCGGCCAGGTTGTCATCGCTACCGGCCAAGACGCTAAGAGGATTGCGCGTCCCACAAGAGCTGGGTTGAAAATGTTGTAGCCTAAGCCACCCATAGTGTGCTTAGCAATGGCGATAGCCGCCACAGTACCAAACACGGGCATATACCAAGGCAATGTAGCAGGAATATTCATAGCCAGTAAAAGGCCAGTCAAAAAGGCGCTGCCGTCATTAATTGTAATCGGCTTATTCTGCCATTTTTGAATAAGATATTCTGTTCCCATCGCAACAATGATACAGAGAATCATTGTTGTTAATGCAGGCATACCAAAACGATACACCGAAAAAAGAGCTGCAGGCGCTAATGCCAGATTAACCGCCCACATTATTTTGGCAATAGACTCGTCGCACCTGATGTGCGGCGATGCCGAAACTGTTAAGGTACCCACGTCAAGTTTTACTTCTGCGCTCATACCGCCCACCTCCTATTTCTTCTGCGCAGCCGCAGCTGCTGCGTTTTGCGCTTTAGACAATTTGATATAGTGAACAATATTGCGCTTTGCCGGACATACATATACACATGAACCGCACTCGACGCAATCAAGAAGATTATACTCTTCCTTAGCAACAGCAAATACATTGCGCTCGCCGAGAATACTCAGCATGCTAGGAACAAGTCCCATTGGACAGGCCTCAACACAGCGACCACAACGAATACATGGCTGTTCAGGTCCGATATTAACATCGGCTGCACTCAATGCCAGAATACCTGAAGTACCTTTTATTACAGGCACATCAAGAGTACGCTGCGCCATCCCCATCATTGGGCCACCCATAATAACTTTAACTGGTTGCTCTTTAAAGCCGCCACACAACGCTACAGCTTGAGCAAACGTTGATCCCACTCTTACCAGAATATTTTTTGGTTCAGCGATAGCACCACCAGTAACAGTCGCTACACGCTCAATAAGTGGAATACCTTTTTCTACAGCATCAGCTATGGCTACTACAGTACCTACGTTTTGTACAACAACACCAACATCCATTGGCAATCCACCAGAAGGCACTTCTCTGTCTAACGTCACTTTGATTAATGTTTTTTCTGCGCCCTGTGGATATTTAGTTTTAAGAGGAACTACCTCGATACTAGAACCAGCGCAAGCTTTACGCATGACTTCAATAGAATCAGGTTTATTTTCTTCAATACCAACATAGCCTTTGTTTACACCAAGAATCTTCATTGCAATTTTCATACCGGTAACAATACGCTCGGTTTGCTCTAACATTACCCGGTGGTCAGCTGTCAGATAAGGTTCGCATTCAGCGCCATTGAGGATAAATGAATCAATAGGTTTTTCTGGAGGAGGCGACATTTTTACATGTGTTGGGAAGGTAGCTCCCCCCATTCCTACTAGACCAGCCAAGCGAACGATTTCTTTAAGTTCTTTGGCATCCAAGGGCTGCCAGTCACGGTTTAGCGGCAAACCTGAAATCCACTCATCCTGACCATCACTTTCAATGACAACTGCTTGACAGGTGCCAAATACAGGATGGGGATATTCAGCAATTTCCACCACTTTACCTGAGGTTGAAGCATGAATGGGACTGGCAACAAAGGCTTGCGCCTCAGCTATTACCTGTCCTTTTTTGACCAGATCCCCTACCTTAACTACAGGGGCGCAAGGCGCTCCTATATGCTGCCTGGTAGGAATGATGACTTTTTCCGGTATAGGCGCCACTTCTATTGGTTTAGCAGCCGTATACCGTTTGCGGTCGTCCGGATGAACTCCTCCGCGAAAGGTTTTTGCCATATTTTCACTCCTTTTGTTTGGTGCAGTTTAATCGCCTATCTTAAGCCGTCCTATGATAAAATGCGAGTTATGACAGGCCGCATTTTATCATTAGTCCTAGCATTGCGATCAAAATACCTAATGTACATCAGGGACAAACCAAAAGCGGCAACCCCGCCGCCAACCTGGTACCACATTGAGTCTGCCGCCATTTGGGTAGTTGCTAGGTAAGTCCCAGCAAAAACTCCCGCAACAGCAGCTATCAGCGGTAACATATAAACAATAAAAGCAGCTTTTAGCATATTGACTTCTTTTACTTCAATAGCTACCAACTGACCTCTTTGAGCTCCCAATGGATTTAGTGCATCAACAACTATAGCTGTGTTTCCTGGGCAGCTGCCACAATTTTCACAATCACTATGGCGGCTGGCTTTTACTTTGGCCATTCCATCAAATACTTCCAAAACAATGCCTTCTTGCTGCTTTTTCAGATTTACACCCCCTTCTGGCAGAATATCTTCTTACTAAAACGGGATATATATTCGCTTTAAACGAATATTTACCTGCAATTTGATGCAAATTACTTTTTTCACTATGGTTGTCAAATGCTTTCCGTATATTTTAAAAATTCCCTGTATTTACAATACCAGATTTCGAAAAAAAATACTATAGTTTTTTGTGAAATTTTGTACAAAATTACATAGTTTATTAAAAAAAAGTCCCCCTAACACTAAATTGTAAACGTACGGAAGGCAGGCCTGGTTGAATTGTCATTCATTTTTCAACAAATAATTGCTCCTCTTTTTCTTTGCTCAATACTGCTTTAATTACTTGCTCCTCCGGAATCATGACCTTATCTGGCAACTTTATCTGCAGCGCCACCAGAAGCTCAGCCCCAGGTTTAAAGTAAAAACGTCGATTTTCTATTTTTCCCCGAAAACCCGAAACTGTATACGCCAGTGTCCATACATCCTGTTCATCAAGCGCCGAATTAAAACGATATGTTCGTCGAAATTTGATGATGCCCAGCAATTGCGGCTTATAGCGATAGATACCAAAAATATCGTGATAAGGGACCTCATGAATTACTATACCTAGCAGACCACGTTTCGTCAGTCGAAGCACCTGCTCATCCATTGCGTAGGTGTATTGGGCGGACATGCGTTCAATCAGAACAAATAGTACCAATGCCTCTGCCATTAATTCTAAAGGTTGAAATAAACCAAGAACAAACCATTTGTAAAGTGAAAAAATGACAAAAATAACAGAAATTGCTACAGAAATCGACATAATAATAGTGTGTTTCTTACTGATCTCAGACTGTACAACCAATTTGTCCAAATTAATCGAATCCTCCATTCACTCGTGGTTTCCCTTAAATTATTGCAGGAAGGCGGCAACCTTCTTTTATGTCACTATACTATATATGTCTATATTCTCTTTGCAGTTGCTTATATCCTGTGCTCCATTATAAAATCTGTTAAGCACTTAATAAAAACAATAACCTGCTATTCCCTTTTAAGACAAAATTATAAGGCGAAGGAAAAGTAAGCGTACTATCCCTCGCCTTGTCTATTCAGATTCATGATTGTATTGATTTGTTATTCTTCGTCTTCATATTCTTCTTCGTCGTCTTCCGCTTCTATTGGTGCAGGAAATGCGGCGTGCAAGGCTTTTGTAGCCACAATGAAGACACCGATAACAGCGAACATAGTAGGCAGTGCGACTGTCATCAATGATTTTCCTCCCCCTATTTCGCCAGCGCTGGAATCAGGGCAAGTACCAAACCGCCAGCCACAACAGAAGCGACCTGTCCGGCTACATTTACCCCAATAGCATGCTGAATAATGAAGTTGGTGGGGTCTTCTTTGAGGGCCATCTTGGCAATTACACGGCCTGACATTGGGAAAGCCGAAATACCGCAAGCACCAATCATTGGATTTATTTTAGTTGAACTGAACATATTTAAGAGCTTAGCAAACAGTACGCCACCAGCAGTATCAAATACGAAGGCTACCGCACCAAGTGCCATAATGAGAAAAACTTCAAAAGTAAGGAAGCGTTCAGCAGACATAGTGCCGCCGATGGTGATACCCAACACTAGGGTAATTAAATTAGCAAGTTCATTCTGCGCAGCATTTGAAAGATTATCAACAACGCCGCTTTCTTTCAAAAGATTACCAAACATCAGGCTACCAATAAGAGCAACAGAGATGGGAGCAACAATACCAGCAATAACCGTAATCATGATTGGGAACAAGAATTTGGTGGTTTGAGAAACAGGTTCTTCCCCTTCAAAGCCCATTTTTATCTTGCGTTCACTTTCAGTAGTCAGGGCTTTAATTACAGGCGGCTGAATTACTGGTACTAACGACATATAAGAATACGCAGCAACCGATAGTGGCCCTAACAGTTCTTGAGCAAAACGACTAGCTACATAAATCGTAGTAGGACCGTCAGCAGCACCAATGATACCGATAGAGGCAGCATGTTCAAAAGAAAAACCTACCAGTGTTGCACCAATGGCAGTAGCAAAAATGCCAAACTGAGCAGCAGCAGCAAACAACATTACCGATGGCCGGCGAATCAGCGGGGTAAAGTCACACATAGCACCAATAGCAACAAAAATAAGTACAGGAAATAACTCGTTAGCAATACCCGCGTTGTAAAGCACAATGAGGAAGCCTTCCTCTCCCGGAACAGTTGAGACCGCGGAGGAGTGTGGAATGTTGGCCAGGACTGCGCCAAAGCCGATAGGGAGAAGAAGTGACGGTTCATAGTCATGTTTTACTGCAAGGTAGATGAGTAATGCACCGACAGCCCACATGACTACATGCTTCCAGGAAAGGCCAAAGAAACCCATGAGCAGTTCGTCGAGCCAAGGATACTGCTGAATCAATACTTCCATGTGTGTTTTATACCTCCTAGCCTATATTAGTAATAAACATTGGATAATTAAATATCTGGAATTAATGCGGCGTCAATTTTGCCGCACTAATTCCAGCTTGGTGGAATTAACCAATAACTGCCATGACTTCACCAGGTTTAACACTTTGACCAGCGGTTACGTTGATGGACTTAACAGTACCATCAGCTGGAGAACCAATTTCATTTTGCATTTTCATAGCCTCAAGAATAAGGATGATCTCACCTTTTTTCACATTTTGCCCAACACTAGCAACTATCTTAGTCACTTTTCCTGGCATTGGAGCATTTACAGGAGTATCACCAGCGGAAACCT
>JAGGAA010000215.1 GCA_017889675.1 Bacillota bacterium
AAGAAAATGCCTCACCGTGTTTGTCCTGAATGTGGTCATTATAATGGTAAAGTTGTGGTTCAAGCAGAATAAAAAAATAAGCAGTGAGCAAGATAAAAGGCGATCAATTTTATCTTGCTCACTTTTTTACTTGCATAATTAGTAGTAACTAGCTATAATTAATGCTAGCATATGGTATTAAAACTTGTTGATAAAACTAGGTGATGTTATGGCGCGAATTCAAAAAAAAATACGACAGGGACATTTGCAGGAAAAGTTGCTAAATACGCCTTTTCTTACTGATGAAGAATTGGCTGCACATTTGAATGTTAGTGTGCAAACCATTCGGCTTGACAGGCTGGAACTTGGTATACCCGAACTTAGGGAACGAACCAAGCAGATGGCAGAGGAAGCCCGGAACAAGCTCAAAGCTATTTCCAGTTCTGAGGTTGTTGGTGAACTGATTGATCTTGAATTAGGGAAGTCAGGTATATCACTAATGGCAGTAACGCCTGACATGGTATTTGAAAAAACGAGAGTGGCCCGGGGACATTATGTCTTTGCCCAGGCCAATTCTTTAGCATTGGCAATTATTGATGCACCGATAGCCGTTACTGGGGTTGCCAATATCAAATATAAAATTGCAGTGCGTGAAAACGAAAAACTGGTAGCTAAAGCTGAGATTGTAAAAAAAAGAGGCAATAAATATTTTATTTGGGTAAAAACTAGAAATGATAAACAAGAAGTATTTCGTGCCAAATTTATTATGGTAACACTTGAAACTGATTTGCATAAATAGCAATAAATATAAATATCAATATCTGTATTTGTTGGTTTTGTGAGGGGAGATACTGAATGAGGGTTGCCGTTGATGCTATGGGCGGAGATTATGGGCCTGGCGAGATTGTTCTAGGCGCATTAGAAGCTGCTCAAGAATATAAAAAAGAAGGCCTTGAAATTGTTTTAGTCGGCGACCAAGCTCAAATTACTCAAGCGCTTGACCGTCATGGTAAGTGGAAAGAGTTAAATATTACCGTTCATCATGCCAGTGAAGTTATTGATATGCACGATTCGCCAGGTGCCGCTGTACGAAAAAAAAAGGATGCTTCAGTAGTTGTTGCCACTGGATTAGTGAAACAAGGACAGTGTGATGTGGTAATATCAGCTGGCAGCACAGGTGGTGCAGTTGCGGCGGCATTATTTGGATTAGGACGCATAAAAGGTATTGAGCGACCGGCTATTGCGACACCGATACCTAATCTTACAGGTACAACTGTTCTTTTAGACTCAGGTGCTAATGTTGATAGCAAACCCAAGCATTTGGTGCAAAACGCTATTATGGGAGCTATTTATGCTGAGTATGTACTTAACATTCCAAGGCCGAGGGTAGGTCTTTTAAATATTGGTGAAGAAGAAAGTAAAGGGAATGAACAAGCTTTTACTACATACCCACTATTAACACAGCTTAATAGTGTAAATTTCATTGGTAATGTTGAAGGACGAGACATTCCTAAAGGAACTGTTGATGTTGTGGTTTGCGATGGTTTTGTAGGGAACATTGTCTTAAAGTTTGGTGAAGGTTTAGCCAGTGCTATTTTGCAATTACTTAAACAATCAATAAAGTCCAGCAGTTTTTGGACGAAAATGGCCTCGATGCTTGTATTGCCGGTTTTGAAGGAATTAAAGAAAAAACTTGATTATGCCGAATACGGCGGTGCGCCGCTGTTAGGAGTTAACGGCGGTTTTATTATCTGTCATGGCAGCTCACACGCAAAAGCTATAAAAAATGCAATTAGAGTAGCTAAAGAATTTACTGAACAAGAGGTTGTTGCCCATATTCGCGAGACCATTGCTAAAGAGGGGGTTGTGACTAATGAGTGAAAATAAAGCAGTAGGTATTATTGGTATTGGTACATATGTACCTGAAAAGATAATGACAAATAAGGATTTAGAAAGCATAGTGGAAACATCTGATGAATGGATTGTCGACAGAACGGGTATTCGTGAACGGCGAATTATTGCTCCTGATATGGCAACCTCGGATTTAGCCAGCCGGGCGGCACAAAAAGCTCTTGAGGATGCTGGTGTTACTGCCGATGAAATTGATCTTATCATTGTTGCTACAGCCACACCCGATATGTCTTTTCCATCAACCGCCTGTTTAGTACAGGCAAATATTAAGGCTACTCATGCTGCGGCTTTTGATTTGGCGGCAGGATGTTCTGGTTTTGTCTATGCAATGGTAACTGGCAGCCAATTTATTAAGGCTGGTTTATATAAAAAAATACTAGTTATTGGCGCGGAAAGTCTTTCTACAATACTTGACTGGACTGATCGTAATACCTGCGTTTTGTTTGGTGATGGCGCTGGTGCAGCTGTGCTGGCTGAGACAACACCAGGCTATGGAATTTTAGCCTCGCAGCTGGGGGCTGATGGTATTGGTGGCGATTTGTTAAAGTTGCCTGCAGGTGGCTCGCGCAATCCGGCAACAGCTGAAACTGTTGCGCAAAGAATGCATTTTGTTCATATGAGCGGTAATGAGGTATTTAAATTTGCCGTTAAAATAATGGGAGAAGCTGCTATTAAGGCATTGAAAGCTGCTGGCCTTAGTGCTGCTGATGTTGATTGTTTAATTCCACATCAGGCTAATATTCGGATAATCCAGTCGGCGGCTAAACGTCTTAAACTGCCGATGGACAAAGTTATGGTCAATGTAAATAAATATGGCAATACGTCGGCCGCTTCGATTCCTATTGCGTTAGAAGAGGCTGTTCATGGCGGTAAAATCAAACAAGGTGACATTGTTGTGCTTGTTGGTTTTGGCGCTGGATTAACGTGGGCATCTGCTGTTATAAAATGGGGCAAGGAGGCCAACACTAATTGCTGAATAACAAAATTTGCCAACTTCTAAATATAAAATATCCTATCCTGCAAGGCGGAATGGCCTGGGTAGCTACGGCTGAGTTGGCAGCGGCGGTGTCTAATGCCGGTGGGTTAGGACTTATTGGTGCAGGACATATGCCTCCTGATGCACTTAAAGCAGAAATCACGAAAGCTAAAAGCATGACAAACAAACCGTTTGGGGTCAATATTATGCTCAAGTCGCCGTTTGTCAAAGAGGTAATGCAGGTTGTCATTGATGAACGCGTGGCTGTTGTTACTACTGGGGCAGGTAATCCTGGAGAATATATTCCAGCCCTAAAGGAAATTGGAACAAAGGTAATTCCGGTCGTTGCATCAGTCGCACTTGCCAAACGATTAGAACGGGTAGGTATTGATGCTATTATTGCCGAAGGCATGGAAAGCGGCGGTCATGTAGGGGAAGTCACAACAATGGCATTAGTGCCACTTGTTGTTGATGCCGTCAGTGTACCAGTTATTGCCGCCGGTGGTATTGGTGATGCCCGCGGCGTTGTGGCGGCGTTAGCTCTGGGCGCTCAAGGTGTTCAGATGGGAACAGTGTTTGCAGCCACGACTGAGTGTACTGCTCACCCCAATTATAAGGCAGCCATTGTCAAATGCAAAGAACGCTCTACGGTAGTTACTGGTGCAATAACAGGTCATCCTGTTAGAGTGATTGCCAATAAGTTAACCCGTGATTTTACTGAATTGGAGAAGATCGGCGCATCAACAGATGAATTGGAGCGTTTGGGTGCTGGCAAGCTCAAAGCGGCTGTGCGCGACGGCGATGTGGAATATGGCTCAGTAATGATTGGGCAGGTGGCGGGTATGGTTACCGCGATACGCTCTGTACCTGAAGTTATGCAAGATATAGTTCAGCAGATTCCAGGAGTATTGGCTGAGCTTTCACGGAAAGTATAGATAAAATTTATACAGATACATAAGGAGGGAAAGAAATGGGAAAATTAGCTTTCGTTTTTCCCGGGCAAGGTTCTCAAGCTGTAGGTATGGGTAAAGACCTATATGAACAATTTGACACAGTCCGGGAGATATTCAAGTCAGCCGATGAGGCACTTGGTTTTTCAATTACCGATATGTGTTTCAATGGTCCTGAAGAAGAACTGAAAAAGACATATAAT
>JAGGAA010000216.1 GCA_017889675.1 Bacillota bacterium
TCTTCACTGTCCGGCCAATTCCCAATATCGCTGATTCCGGCTGATTGATAATTGGGGTAAAGTAATCAACAGAGCCATAACCACCAAGATTAGTAATAGTAAAACTACCGCCAGTCATCTCTTCGGGGTCCAGTTTATTTTTCCGGGCGCGTTTCGCAAAGTCCTTAATTTCCTTACTGATGTCAGCTAAACTTTTTTTGTTGGCATTTCTCACCGCAGGTACTACTAAACCGTCAGGAATCGCGATAGCTACGCCAACATTGACATCTTGTAATACTTTTATTTCCTCGCCATCTAGCGTACTGTTAATTCGCGGATAGAGTTCCAACGCTTTAGCGAGAGCTTTGACCAGCATATCGGTTATTGAAATCTTATCGGCATCCTTAACGTCGCTATTGATAGTAGCGCGTAAGGCTAGCAAAGCTGATAAATCCACACCGACATGCTGCGTAACTTTCGGTGCAATCGCCCAACTATTGGCCATATTCTCGCCGATAGCCTGACGCATTCCTTCATAAGGAATAACTTCAAGAGTAGGCCGTTCATCAGCTCCCATACTCATTTCTTCGATGGCCTTTTCCACATCTTCTTTGACTATCCGACCTTCAGGGCCTGTGCCAATTATCTGAGTGTAATCTACACCATTTTCTTGGGCCAAAGCACGGGCGGATGGAGAAATTTTAACCTTAGTCCCTGGCTCTGCACCAACTGCATTCTGCACTCCTGGCTTACCGACTTTACCGACTGCTTTTGCTGCGGGAGCTGCTTTGTCGCTGCTAGGCGCTGCCGCTAATAAGGCGCTGATATCTTCACCGGCATCTCCCATAATTCCCAGCAAACCGCCCACTGGCAGCTTGGCTTTCTTGTTAGCAACAATTTTAAGCAAAATCCCATCAGCCGGGGCATCAATTTTGTTAGCAATTTTATCTGTCATAACTTCTTGCCATTGCTGCTCCTCCTTTGCCAACCTATCAATTACATATTTCGATAACTATACCCCTTAGCAACTGCGGCTCGTAGCACTTCCTCCGCCTTGATCACTTTTGGGCCTTCAAACGTAAGTTTTATCTGTGCATCGTCTCCTGGCCGAACTTCCACTTCCCGTTCGCCATCTAAGGCAATTACACAAGGTGCCGCCACTTCAATTACTTCACCAACATTAATATAATGATAATTCCGGACTGGTATCTGCTCATTGAGGCCTGGTGCAATTGGTGCACGTACCTGGAGATTTCCTGGGCCAATTTCAATCACCAAGCCCAAATCATCATAGGGTGTTACTGGTGCCAAGTTACCGGCGATGGCCGATATGCCAATATTGTGTGGCTCACCTCTGGTAACGACAATCTTGGTTATGCGTTCGGCATCCCAAACTGCGCGTGAACCAATAAAGGTGTCATTAAGTACTACAGCATCTACAAGGGCAATATCTACCGGCTCACCATTTTTATAAATAATCAACTTTTTACTGGGGTTAATAGCTGGAGCCCCAGTTACTAAACCTTGCGCCACAACTCCGGCCGCCAGACCAGCAATCGTACTCTCAATCATAGTAGGAAAAACATTGTTGGTGCCAGTGGAAATGGGAAGAAGAGGAACATTCCGACATCCTTTTGCTACCATCCGGTTTGTTCCATCACCGCCCAAGGTAACTATGCAGGCAACACCACACCTAGCCATAACCTCTGCTGCATAAAAACTATCAATTTGTGTACCACTTAGGCATATATCTGCCTGGACAATTTCAATATCCGGACGATGACGGCCGCAGATACTATCAACCGCACCGGGGACAATCCCGTAATATTCCGGCATATAGACAATCTTTTTAATACCGCTTGCAGCCAAGCTCAAAATCAAACGGCGCACAATATTGACTTTCTCCTGATTATCAAAGATCGTTCCGTACGCTACCAGACGGCGAATATCTTTACCTGATGCCGGATTAGCAATAATACCAACCTGCCCCATACTTCCCTTCACCACCTATACCATTAGTTAAAACAAACTTTTAACTGCAGCAATAATCTTCTCTTCACTCGGTATTACACAGCTTTCGAGCGCTGGACTAAACGGAATAGGTGTATAAGGCATTGCGACCCGTTTAATCGGGGCATCCAGAAGATCAAGTCCTTCTTCAGCAACCATAGCCGCAATTTCTCCGCCATAACCGCCGATTTTAACTGCTTCATGCACGATAACCAGTTTACCGGTTTTGCCTACAGACTTCAGGATACTTTCCGTATCAAGTGGTACGAGCGTACGAGGGTCTAATACTTCAGCATTAATTCCTTCCTGAGCCAGCGCTTCAGCTGCAGCCAAGGCCTTATGTACCATCCAGGACCAGGCGACAATGGTAACGTCAGAACCCTCTTTCTTTATGTCAGCCTTGCCCAGCGGGATAATGAATTCTCCTTCAGGCACATCACCTTTAATACCTAACAATTGCTTATGTTCGATGTACATAACCGGATTATTATCTCGAACGGCTGCAGCCATTAACCCTTTGGCATCCGCAGGAGTCGAAGGCATTACCGTTTTTACGCCAGGAATATGGGTAAACCAGGCTTCCATGGACTGTGAATGTTGGGCTGCAGCACCCATGCCGCCGCCGCATGGCGTCCTAAGAACCATAGGAATTTTGGCTTTGCCACCAAACATGTAGTGCATTTTTGCGGCCTGATTGAATAATTCATCCAAGCAAACGCCCATAAAATCAACAAACATAATTTCGGCAATCGGCCGCAAGCCGGCTGCTGCTGCACCTACCGCTGCACCAACAATTGCTGTCTCGCTGATAGGGGTATCAATTACCTGTCCAGGGAATTCATCAACCAGACCAGCTGTCACACCAAAACAACCACCAAACTTACCAACATCTTCTCCCCAAATATATACATTGGGATCGCGTTTCATTTCCAGCCGCATTCCATCTCTAATGGCCTCAGCATATGTCATTTCTTTCATCATGGTTTCACCCTCCAAAATTAGATTTATTCTGCGTAAACGTCTGTTAACGCGTCTTCGGGGTTCGGATAAGGACTGTTTTGCGAGAAGAGGATTGCCGCGTCAATTTGTTTTTCAACTTTTGCCTTAATTTCCTCTAATTCTGATTTGGTGGCATACTTAAGTTCCACAAGTTTCTGTTCGAAGCGGGGTATCGGGTCTTTTTTCAGCCAGGCTGCTTGTTCTTCAGGATCTTTGTAGGCGCCGGGATCACCTTCAAAATGGCCGCGCCATCTCCAGGTTTTGCATTCCACTAAGCTGGGGCCGTCGCCTCTGCGGGCGCGTTCAATAGCCTCAGCAGCAGCTTCGTAAACAGCGATAACATCATTACCATCGACTACTACGCCTGGAATTCCATAAGCGGACGCGCGGTCAGCAACATCAGTAACTTTCATATGGTCACGCTGGCAATTGGAGATACCGTACAAGTTGTTTTCGCAGATAAATACTACAGGCAAATTCCAGATGGTAGCCATATTTAAGGCTTCATGGAAGGTACCACGATTTGATGCAGCATCCCCGAAAAAGCATACCGCTACCGAGTCGGTTTTCTTGTATTTGCAGGCAAACGCTGCGCCTACAGAAATTGGCTGCCCAGCACCAACAATGCCGTTGGCTCCTAAAATGCCTAATTCAACATCAGCAATATGCATTGAGCCGCCTTTACCTTTGCAATAACCAGTCGCTTTTCCGAATAGTTCAGCCATCATTAAATCAACCTTGCCACCTTTGGCAATTAAGTGTCCATGTCCACGATGCGTACTGGTGATATAATCCTTGTTTGTTAAACTAGCGCAAACACCAGTCGCAACCGCTTCCTCCCCTAGGTATAGATGCACAAAACCAGGTAGTTGGTTGTCGGCAAATAGTTCTACAGCTTTACTTTCAAAGGCTCTTATGGTCATCATGGTTTCGTAAAAACCAAGCAGTTTCTCTTTCTTAAGTTCCATAATTCTCCCCCCACTTATTTTTTCACAGTAAATAATTTTGGCCACTCGATCATGGTATGTCAATATATACCGTTAGTGCGGCTACAGCTACAACTATGGTGTCACCTTCCCCCAGCGCAGACAGATGTAGGCCCTGTACATTTAGCCCCCCAGCCACGATTTCGGTGGTAACAGTCCCAAAGGGGACTATTGCTTGTACTTCGGCTATATTGACTTTATCTGGCTCTGAACACCCGACCCGAATCTCAACAACCATTTCATTGGGGTCACTAATCCCGACAATGTCAAACAAACCGCACAAGCAGCTTCGTGACATGGCATCTTTAACTGCTCTTTGGGCTGCCTTGGTAAAATTGCCGCCATGCAAATCAGTGCCAATACCTATCTCGACAATATATCGCCTACGTTTCATTATTTCACCTCCGTTCTTACCCCCGGTTTTAGCTGTAGTCATTGGTAATGACTATACACCAAACTAATATTGCAAGATATATGCCAAGAATAAAAGGAACCACATAATCCTAATCAGAATTACGTGATTCCTCTTGTTTTTCGCGTTACCAGAATATTTTGCACTATTGCTCAGACATTCTGCTGCCTAGTGCCGTAACTATTATTTATGTAGTCACCTGTAGTAGTGTGTAGCGTTGTACCTACTACACATCGCTACAGTACTTCACTGTGATTATTCAATAGCATATTTCTTTAGTTTCCGATACAACGTACTGCGGGCAATACCCAGCGTAGCAGCTACTTTGCTGAGATTTCCCCGTTTCTTTGCCAATAACAGCTTAATTTCTTCACACTCTTTATCTGATATCTCACTCTTAATTTCTTGATAATGACACACTCCGGTATTTTGGTATGTTGCTTTCATTGGAAGTTCTCGCCCAGGT
>JAGGAA010000217.1 GCA_017889675.1 Bacillota bacterium
TCTGCCAGCAGTCCAGAAGTACCTGCTGGTTGTGTGTCACATAACCGCTGGCTTGAGCTTATTACCGAAGCTCGTAAGGAGGGTGCCTATACCCTCCAGCTTATCGGCGGCGAACCACTGCTCTATCCAAAATGGCGGGATTTAGTAATCAAAGCCCGTGATGAAAACTACGAACTAATCGAAATATTTACCAATGCCACTCTTATCGATGATGATTGTATTAATTTTTTCAAACAATATGATGTCAACATTGCTACCACTCTCTACGCTAACAATGCTGCAACTCATGACAAAGTAACGCTTCATCCTGGTAGCTTTGAAAAAACCATGACTGCCATAACCAAAATTCTAGCCAAAAGCATTCCGCTTCGCATTGCCTCTATTCTTATGAAAGCCAACGAGCACGAAGCTGATAATATTATGAATCTATGTGCTGAACTTGGCGTAGAAGCTGCACCTCCGGATATTGTCCGGCCTACTGGCCGCGGTGATGACCAGGATTTATTACCGACAGCCTATACCAAGCAAGCAATCAAACCACCTTTTTTTACTGACCGGGAATCCTTTGTCAAAGCCCAAAATTTCCATAATTGTTTAGCCGGGCGCCTCGCTATAACTGCCACCGGTGATGTCATTCCTTGCATCTTCGCCCGCAGCCAGGTTTGTGGGAACATAGTCGATAACTCTCTTCATACAGTTCTTACTAATCAACCACTCCAATTGTGTTGGCAAACATCCAAAGCGTGTGTAACTAGATGTCAAGATTGCGAATACCGTTTTGCTTGTCCGGATTGCCGCCCCCTGGCGCAAAACCTGGACCCTGAAAAATGCTGGTATGCGCCCCCTACTGATTGTTCTTATAATCCTTATACCGGTAAATGGGAGGATGACTAGTAATGGCAGCCCCCCCTCCTACCCGCCAACCATGGTTATCCAATATTATTTTTTAAGTTTCCTACTAATATAATTGTTACATGAATAGCGGCAAACAATGAGCCGATTACATCAGCAATCAAATCAAGGTTGGTGTCAAGCAAATTGGGCTGGCTAGGTATGCTTGGTTTAGCTAGACTATCACCCAGAAACTCACTGATCTCATATACCGCCCCAATACTAAGTCCTAATGTGATAATAAAGATAAATGTAAACCCCCGTCCTATCGTAGGCTGGGTAAGTTTACAAATAATACTATAGACAAACAACGAAAATGCGTAGCTGCCAAATACGTGCTGCACTTTATCAAAAATTGATGATGTAAGATAATAATCCAAATATAAACCCAAAAAGCTATCGCTAATCAGCACTGCCATTACACTAGCCCGGATACAGTTACTAATACTAATGCCGCACTTTACTTCAAAAAAAGTATAAAGTACCCACAAAACTATTTTTATAACTATATTCTGAGCATAGTCGTATCGTCCCTGTTGCACTAATCCCCATACTACGCCTAATAAAACCACCAGGAAAGTGCCTGTAAGAATAAGCATTGTTTTCCTTTGAGAAATCAAGATGTTCCTCCCAAGTTCCCGAAATATAAAGACTTATGCTACTATGCGCTTTGCATGTCCTATAGTTTGCCTAATTATTTGCCAAATTATTTTTGAAACAGGAGTAAACAAAACTCTTCTCAGATGTAAATTACATCAAAAAAAGACTCGCATGACTGCAAGTCTTTTTTTGATTATGGTGCGGGAGACAGGAATTGAACCTGCACGCCTCGCGGCGCTAGATCCTAAGTCTAGTGCGTCTGCCAGTTCCGCCACTCCCGCATATGAGATTGTGTTGTGCTGCAGTTGTTATATTATCATAGTTATTTTACTATGTCAATAACCTACTCAAGGAATGTTATGTATCTTAGAAAAAAGAGATATTTGAAACCTTTAAAAGCATCAACTATCTCTTTCATTTGATTATCACCCATTCACCTGCAATGCATATAATCAATCATCTGTATTTTTCAAGCTAAATTCCTGAATTACAGTGTCTATCTCCCGTTTCAAAGCATCAGGCAATCCCTCAATGTTCACATTAAGAAAGCCGCGGACAATCGTAGCTACCGCTTCCTCCTCATTCAAACCGCGAGCCATCAGATACTCAATTTCCTCAGGCGCAATCTTCCCAACTGCAGCTTCATGGCTGAGCTCCGCATTACCTGTCCGAGCTTCCAGTTCTGGCACGGCATGAATGACCCCTTGTTCTGACAGCAGTAAACCATGGCACTCTAAATGGGCTTTGGTTTCCGGCGACTGTCCCAGCAAATGTCCGCGATTAATCACCACGCCGCCGGTACTAATCGTACGAGCAATAATCTCGGCCTTAGCGCCTGGTGCCGCTAGGATAGCACGCCCGCCAACATCCATATGTGAACCTGGCGGCGCAACCAAAATAGAGTTAATACGGGAAACCGCGCCCCGTCCGACCAGCTTAGTCGTCGGATACATTTGCAAATCCTGTACCGGCTGCATACAGATATAATTTGAAATGTATAAACCATTTTCTTCAATGATAACGCCGGTACGAGGTCTAACCGCAATCTCCTCGCCCCAACGATGAATCATAGTAAATGTCAACTTCCCACCTTTTTTTACATAGAACTCGCTAATACCAACATGCATGCCTTTTTTTACATGGGGATCAGTAGCGCAACCTGTAATAACATGCAGTTCTGCCCCTTCTTCCACAATGATAATATTATGAACATCTTGGATGATGTCTTCCTGACCAATATATAGACAAGCCTGCACTGGATAATCTATCTTCGAACCCGCTAATGCCCGAATAAAATAGCCATGTTCCTGATGCAAAGCCGCCCTGGCAGTGTATTTATCAGCATCAGGCTCAACCGCCTGCCACCAATAATCACTCAACCAATCATACTTTTTCAAAGCCTCATCAGTACTCATTAGCTCTACGTCGTCACTGGCAGCATTACAATGCACAACCGAATGATCAATCTGCATATACGTTCCCGAGCGTTCCGCACCCGCTATTTCCATGCCAATACCCGCTAGTTGAGTTTGCTGTTCCAGTGAAAGTTGAGCAGGATCGGAAAAATACGGTTTTTCAATACCCTTATCAGTAAAAAGCGCAAAATCTATATCAGCACCCAGCACGGCCTTTTTCTCAGATGCGGCCTGTGCCTTGTCACGAATGCTTGCCTCGTTCTTCATATTTTCATCCCCTTATAACGCGCAATTAACACATTCCTCATATCCTTTGTCATGAATGCAAGCCAACATTTCCTGCGGATTGCCACTGCACGATAAGGTTCCCTGGTACATTACATGAGCCATATCAGCAGGTACATAATCCAAAATGTGGCCAGTATGTGTAATGATCAGCCCCGACTTTTGCCGATCAGTCCGGCGTTTTTTGATAGTTTGACCGTTCTTTCTAGTACCCCGGTCTAAAATATAATTTGCAGCTTGTCCAACCACAGCGATATTTTCAATGTCAACCCCTGACTCAGGTTCATCCAGCATGACTAAATCCGGCTGTTGCGCCATCAACTGCAACAGTTCGGAACGTTTGATCTCACCACCAGAAAACCCTTCATTCACACCTCTAGCTAAAAATCCCAACATATTTGTTTTACCAGCCAGCATCTCAACATCAACCTGGTTTTTTCCACAAATATTTACCATTTCCTTCACGGAAAGTCCTCGTAAAGTTGGCGGTCTTTGAATCATAACACCAATCCCCCTGCGGGCGCGTTCATCTACCGGCAGATTCGTAATATCCTGCCCCTTGAAATAAATCTTCCCGGTGGTGATTGTATACCGGGAAAATCCCATAATTGCACCAATCAATGTAGATTTCCCTGTACCATTTGGACCAAACAGTACATGTACTTCTCCCTGCTTGATATGCAGGTTAACCTCATGCAATATCTGGCGATTATTGACTGCCACCGACAAATTTTCCAGTTTTAACAACAGTATCTCCTCCAATGGCTAGAATACCTTCTACGCATGAATTATCCTCAATCGCAATTTTGCATAGAGCTCAATATTCCTTGACATACTGTACAGAATGCGATATATTGGTTATGAAATATATTTCACAATCTGTAAGGAGCTCTATGGGTCGCCCACATAAAGAACGCCGTGTTGAACAACTACCACCAATTACTCACTACAAGCCCACAGGAGTTCCTTTACACAATCTAGAAGAAGTTACCTTAACCATTGAAGAAATGGAAGCTATCCGTTTAGCTGATATCGAACAACTTGATCAAGCCGCAGCAGCTACACGCATGGAAGTCTCCCGCCCCACCTTTCACCGGATTGTCAATGCGGCACATCAGAAAATAGCTGCCGCCTTATGGGGAGGCCATGCACTACGGGTTGACGGTGGAACTTTTCGTATCGACCATCACTGCCGAACCAACCTGCGACATTTTGTCTGTCAAACCTGTGGCCACAAATGGACATTGCCGCGCGGCAACGGGCAGCGTTGCCATGATCTATTATGTCCTACATGCAAAGAGCCTACTGTCAGTCACAATGATAAATAATTTCTAACTAAACTATGAAATATATTTCACAATTTGCAAGGGAGGCCGTTCTGTACTTATCAGCATTGCCAGCGGCAATGTCTGACCAAAAACTTCCTAGTAAGCAAAATAAATAGAAGGGGGCACGAAATGACACTGTTAGAAGAAGCAAAAATTAAGCTTGCACAATTAGCTAAAGATCATAATTGGGCGTCTGACGAAAAAGTTATGATCGTATCTGCACGCAATCTTACTCCTGAAGAGGCAATTGGGAAACCGGATCGCGATGATTATCCTTTACTTACTGGAAAAGAAGTCATGATGGAAGCGCGACTGCGTGATGGCGTGGGACAAGCCTTCACTGATCAACCTGGACAATTCGAAGGTACTCTGGAGGATGTATTGCAACTACCGCTAGATACCAACTTTCATCGTGCAGTATTTGTTGCGACCCTAAACGCAGCGATGCGAAGTTTACAGATGATTGAAGCAACTGTTCACTGCAAAGATAAAGAACCGACCCTTTGCGCTAAAGAGCTGCCTGATTATATTGAAGCAAAGTATGGCAGACCGAAAATCGCTTTTATCGGCTTACAGCCTGCCTTAATTGAAGCGCTAAACAACGCGTCCTTTGAACTTAAAGTCACTGACCTAAATCCGGATAATATCGGTCAAATCCGCTGTGGTGTTCGCATTGAGGATGCAGCCCTTAATTCTCAGCACGCCTGTTGGGCAGATATCGTTTTGTCTACAGGAAGTGTCTTAGTCAACGACACCTACCACGAGTTATTGCAGGGAAAGCCGGTAATTTATTATGGCGTAACCGCAGCAGGCCTAGCAAAGTTATTTGACTTGCCAAGATTTTGTTTCTGCGGTCGCTGAAATAACATCCCAATACTCAAATTCTGACAGTTAATTCGTAATTGAATATTGCAAATCGAGTAGGAGGCGGTGATTAACCGCCGTCCTCTCACACCACCGTACGTACCGTTCGGTATACGGCGGTTCGGTAAGTTTCAAATGGGGTTAACATT
>JAGGAA010000218.1 GCA_017889675.1 Bacillota bacterium
TCCTGGGCGGTCATAGCCAACAGAACGGCTAGGCAGACAATAAAGTTACAACCGATTCCGGAAAAGAACAAGGACAGCAGCCCCATGTCTCCTGCCGCTTTATAAGTCAGAATCTTACCGATGCTAACAGTGACGGCCATGAGGCCAAAGGCGTTTGGTTCAGACGCCGCGAGATTTCCTTGCGTGAACGGCCCCATAATAACAACAGCGGCAAAAGCCAGCGAACCGACAAAATTACCAAGATATACAACCGACCAGTTCTTAACGAGTTTCCCATAGGTACTCTTGCCTGCCCAGACAGCCATCGGCAATAACATGGCATCGCCGGTGAACAACTCCATACCAGTAAGAATAATGGCGATCAGACCAATAGGGAATACGGCACCACCAATCAATTTGGCAAATCCGGCACCCAACAAAGGTGCAATACCAGTCATAGCAACAGTGCAAAAAGCAGCTCCAACTGCGATATATACGCCACCCATGATACCACGCAAGAACAACTGCCCTAGCGGTAACTCCCCTTTTGCTTTACCAGCATTGTAGGCTAAACTAACCATTTGAGCAGGTGAATTAACAAGACCCATAGTAATACCCCCTCAATATTATTGAAACTTGAATCAAATGATGTTATAGTAAGCTTTAGGCATATCAAATAAACCCTGTGGTGGGCTATTGCGACTGTCTATGCTTCACTGGTACGACCAATACCAGTGAAGCACTTCCATTTTCAGGACTTCAAGTCGCGCTTTTTCATGCTAACAGATAGCTTAACTTTCTTAAAATCAAGATTAATATTGGCTTGCGCTGTCACCAAAAACGCAGCGCAAGCCGTTTCTCTTTATGTGAGTGGTTTAAAACAAACCGCTAACTTTACCAGTCTTAACATCAACATCAATGCGACGATAAGCAGGGTCAGAGCTAGTCCCTGGCATCAAGCTGATTGCACCAGCCATCGGACAGAGGAATTTGGCACCACCATAGACCAAGATGTCGCGGATCGGCAATCTCCAGCCTTTTGGTACACCCTTCCAGGTAGGTTCATGCGACAAGGACAGGTGGCTTTTAACCATCATGGTGCAGTAATCGGCATACTTAGGATCAGACTCGAATTTCTGAGCTTTTTCTTCAGCCAATGGAGCCCAATCAACGCCATCAGCGCCATATACTTCTGTGGCAATCTTCTCAACACGTTGACGAAGTGGCATTTCCAGCGGATACAAGAATTTGAAATCAACTTTTTCTTTACAAGCATCCATAACTGCGTCAGCTAGATCAAGAGCGCCTTCGCCACCACTCATCCAATGTTGAGAAACAGCAGCGCGCGCGCCAGCCTGTTCAGCAATTCTCTTAACCAAAGCATGTTCAGCCGGGGTATCAGTGTAGAAAGCATTGATACAAACAACCGGTTTGATTCCAGATTTTTTGATCATGTTGATCAGATGTACCATGTTTTCGCAACCCTTTTCGAGTAGACCCAGGTTTTCTTTAGTATATTCGTCAGGCAACGGACGACCTGGAATAACGGTAGGTCCGCCACCATGCATTTTGAGCGCGCGAACAGTTGCTACCAGGATAGAAACGTTTGGAGTAAGTCCGCTCAAGCGGCATTTAACGTTCCAGAATTTTTCGAATCCGATATCGGCAGCAAAGCCAGACTCAGTAATATGATAATCAAAGCATTTAAGACCAATACGGTCAGCAATGATTGAGGATTGACCAATAGCAATGTTAGCAAACGGACCAGCATGAACAAAACAAGGCTGACCTTCCACAGTAGAGCAAAGTGTCGGGTTGATGGTATTACGCATCCAGGCAGTCATAGCGCCGTCAACTTCAAGATCGCCAGTAGTAACTGGGTTACCTTGTTTGTTATAACCAACTACAATGTGCTTGAAACGTTCCCGCATATCAGTCAAATCTTTAGCTACTGCCAAGATTGCCATTAACTCAGAACCAACAGCGATCCCGAATTTAGAATGCATCATGAAACCATCTTTTTTACCACCAAGGCCCATAATGATGTTACGAAGACCTTGAGCAGCAAAGTCAATGACCCAGCCCATTTCAATGTTTTTCGGATCAATATCAAGTCTTTTTAGGCCTCTTTTAGCCAACTCGGCATCAGTGTAATTGGCTTCGTGTTGCATTCTAGCGTTCATGGCAACCATACCCAGGTTATGGGCATTCATAATATCATTGATATCGCCAGTTAAACCAAGCGAAAATTCAGTCATTGGAATTAATAAAGCATTACCGCCGCCAGCAGCAGTACCTTTAACGTTCATAGTCGGGCCACCAGAAGGTTGACGTAACGCGCCACCGACATTCATGCCACGTTTGCCAAGGCCTTCCATAATACCAATTGATGTAGTGGATTTACCTTCACCAAGCGGGGTAGGAGTAATGGCAGTTACCTCAATATATTTACCATCTGGTTTATTCTTCAGACGATCAATCACCTTTAAGAAATCAATTTTCGGAGTTTTGCCGTAAGGAATGATTTCGTCTTTTTGCAGTCCCATTATTTCCTGATACTTCTCGGTAGAAGGGATATTCCCCTCTGCTGCTTCGGCTATTTGCCAAAAGCATTCAACCATTGAGCCCTCTATCTTGACAGTTGTCTTTATAGAGCTATTAACAACTGACTCAATATTTAAATTAACCTGATAATTTTAATTAATGATAATTCTGTTAATTCTTCCTTTATCACGACTTTATCCAGCTTACATTTAGTGTTGCAGAACATAACTATAAAAATCACAAGATTGTTTGCAGCATAAAGAAAACACAACTTCCGCCGAGCCTCTGGCGAAAGCGAACGGCGATGTTGCCCTTATCTTGCCTTATGGGATAATAAAAGACCGTCTGAGCATACATTTACACAATTATGTGTATTGCTGCCCAGACGGTCGACATTTCTCAAGAACTTGTACTTCGCGTGGTGAACTCCACTTAACCGTCAGTAGTACAAATCCAATATTTAACTATGTTCATATTTTAACAAACTTTTCTGTGATCGTCAATCCCCCTATACCATTATTTTTGGGAGACTGGGTATAAAAGCGTGAATTTTTTATTATTTAAGACAAACGTAATAAGCAAGCCCAGAAATAAGAGTGCCGCGGCCGACATGAAGGTATACCGCGCAGCCTCACTAGCAAAATTATCCTTAAGGAAAGCTACTATCTGAGGACCTACGATTCCGCCGCACCCCCATGCTGTGAGGATGGCGCCGTATACAATCGGCATTAGTTTCTGCCCAAAGACATCAAGGATAAACGAAGGCATGGAGCCAAAACCACCGCCGTAACAAAGCAAGATATAACAGACAAACATGCTAAAGATCATTGGCTTGCTAACAAACAATAGGGCAAGGAAAACCACAAATTGAGTACCCAGGATAAGGCGAAAGGTTTGAACCCGGCCGATTTTATCAGACAGCCACCCCCAAAAGAAACGCCCTACACCATTAAAAATAGAACTAATGGCAATTAAAGTTGCACCCGCAGCAGCTAGTTCAGCAACCACTTGGGGATTAGTCAGCGTAGTCGGATCTATCGTTTTCTTCATAAGGTCCTGCAACAGGGGCGATTGGAAACCAATGAACATGATGCCAGCAATAATATTAAAAAAGAATACTGTCCATATCATCAGAAATTTGCTAGAGAAAATACATTGCTTAGCAGTAATCATATCCTGGGAAGCTTGCGCTCCAGCCAAAACCGTAGGTGGATTATACCCATTTGGCACAAAGTTTGGGGGCGGATTAACAAGACAATAGCCTGCCGGCAAAGTGATAATAATCATAACGACGCCAACATAAGAAAATACCAACACAAGATTTCCGCTGGTTATGACCATGAAGGTAGGAGCCAGGAACTTGGCCATCATAAGTGCGCCAAACCCAAACCCCATAACAACCATTCCGGTGATAAACCCTTTCTTGTCTGGAAACCATTTGGCGACAGTTGCCACAGGCGTTACATAGCCAAGACCCAATCCAATGCCACCGATAACACCATACCCGACATAAAGGAGCATGAGACTTTTGATAGACAGGGCATACGCAGCAATAAAATAACCGAGACTAAACAGAGTGCCGCCACTCATTGCAAGTTTTCGCGGGCCAAATTGGGGAAGATTGACACCGCCCCAGGCAGCCGCCAGTCCAAGAAAGAAAATAGCCAGGCTGAATGCCCATGCGGCCTCCGAGTTAGTCCAGTTGTTGGCTGCCATAATCGGTTGTTGAAAAAAGCTCCAGGCATAAACGGTTCCTAATGCAAGCTGCAACAAAGTTCCCATAATGGCTATCAGCCACCGGTTTGGAACGTTTTGTAATTCTGGTCTCATGGTTCTTGTCTCCTTTTTACCTCCATATATTTTCTTTCATGAATATTCTTTCTTATCTTTACCATTTTTCATCAAGCTATGAATCCTCTAATTTTGCATACCTATCAGCCTCACCCAGCAGGACATAGCCTTTGCCATATAGAAGTACCCATAACTTGCCATAAGTGTAGTTATGTTACTTTTATGTAAGGCTAAACTGGCTTGAAGGTTGAGTATTTACTATGAAAAATCGCTTTAGTATTGGTGAAATGTCTAAATTGCATAATGTACCAGTTAAAACCCTGCGGTATTATGATGATATTGGTTTATTTAAACCTACTAAGGTCGATGAGAGCAGTAAATACCGCTATTACTCCATTGAGCAATTTGAACAACTAAACACCATTACTTATCTGAAATTTTCGGGACTGCCGCTCAAAGAAAAATCCCTGTAGTAAAAAATTATTGACTGTCTAGTTGCTGGATACTTTACAATTAAAATAATAATTATTGCCGGAGGTATCTGCAATGGAAAAAATCAAACAGTTTTTTTCTACTAACGATCAATTTGCCAAGCATACGGGTCTTGAGTTATTGGAAGCTGATAAAGGCTATGCCCGGGTAAAAATGGCAATACAGGACTACCACTTGAATGGTGTCAAAACAGTACATGGCGGTGCTATTTTTACTCTAGCCGATTTTGCCCTTGCCGTAGCTTCGAATTCTCATGGTCGTATTGCAATGGGGGTGAACGGCAATATCTCGTACATGAAGGCCGTCAGTGCCGGGGCCTTATTTGCCGAAGCTCGAGAAACCTCACTAAATCATAAATTAGGTCATTATCTTGTAAATATTTATGATGAGAACCACACGCTGATAGCAGTGTTTCAAGGAATGGTCTACCGAAAAGAGGCGCAATTAGCCTTTGAGAATTAGAAAAAAACCTGCCGACTTAACAAAGTGGCAGGATTTTTTTATCTGGTTAAGGAATAGTACATTAATTTTCAAAATTATAGTGTTATTTTTTTACAAAGAAAGTGAGGTGATAGTACGATGAGTGGAAATTCTGATGTGATTGAATACAAAATTTTTGGCACAGAAATGCAGTTTGTCGAAGTAGAACTTGATCCTGGTGAGAGTGTAATTGCCGAAGCGGGAGCCATGATGTACAAAGATAGCATCGTCGATATGGATACCATATTTGGTGATGGTTCAAGCAAAAGCAGACAGGGCGGTTTCTTCGACAAACTAGTCGGTGCCGGTAAGCGCCTGATTACCGGCGAAAGCTTGTTTATGACAGTATTTACCAATAACGGCCCCAGCAAAGCAAAGGCTGCCTTTGGGGCACCTTATCCTGGGAATATAATTCCTATTCACCTGCCACAAATCGGCGGCACAATTATCTGTCAAAAAGACAGCTTTTTATGTGCAGCCAAAGGCGTCTCTGTTGGCATTTACCTGCAACGCAAAATTATGACAGGCCTGTTTGGCGGCGAGGGCTTTATTATGCAAAAACTCGAAGGCGATGGTTTAGCCTTTATGCATGCTGGCGGAACCATTGTGGAACGACAGCTCCAGCCTGGTGAGGTCCTGCATGTTGACACTGGCTGTGTGGTGGCATTTGAACCTAGTGTCCAATTTGAAATACAACGAGCCGGCAATGTTAAAACCGCTCTATTTGGCGGTGAGGGCCTATTCTTTGCAGTCTTGAGTGGCCCAGGAAAGATCTGGCTACAATCATTGCCCTTCTCCCGCTTAGCTGGCCGAATGCTGGCTGCGGCGCCAAACCAAGGCGGGGCAAAAGAAGAGGGCAGCGTGCTCGGCAAGACAGTTTTAGGTGGAACTGTGCTTGGTGGTCTGGGAAGCTTCCTTGGTGGCGACGACAACGACTAGTGAACTCGTTTCAGCAGAGCTGAAACATCGGGAGTTCAGGTGGAGAGTCTACTCCACCTGAACTGACGCCGCCTGTAGAGGCGGGAGGCTTGACTCAAATATAACTATTCACAGCAGTAAAGAAGTTTGCAGGTAGGTGATATGCATTGCCAACACACCACCTACCTGCAAAAACCTTTAACACATTGTATATAGAAGGATTTGACGCTTATGAGATACTTAGATATTCGAATGTCCTATAAAATATTTTTTGTCATTCTTGTTATGTCTTTTTTCCTTGGCATAGTAGGTTTTTCCGGATTTGCCGCTATTAAAGAACTCTCTCTCAATATGGAGAGTATGTATAATAAACGGGTCGTTTCCTTGGAAATGCTGGGACACGCCCGAGTTCTCAGCAAAAATATAGAGTTAACTATGCTGCATCTCATTACAAATAAGGCTGATAGCATAGAACGCAGCTATAGTAAAGCTGCCGTTATACAAAACCTAGAAGAATTTGACCGGCTGCTTGTGGGATTACATGATAATTCCCCAGATGCACAAGAGCAGGCTTC
>JAGGAA010000219.1 GCA_017889675.1 Bacillota bacterium
CGAACAGTTACAGCAGCTTAAAGCAGCTGGCGTCGCGCGTTATCACAATAATCTCGAAACCTCGCGACGTTATTTCCCGCATATCTGCACCACCCATACCTATGACGATAAAATCGCAACAATTAAAAACGCCTTGGCGGCAGGACTAGAAGTTTGCAGCGGCGGCGTTATGGGACTTGGCGAAACAATAGAAGACCGGATTGCCATGGCTCTTGACCTCCGGTCTCTGGGAGTAAAATCGATTCCCGTCAATGTGCTAAACCCGATTAAAGGTACACCACTCGGGAATACACCCAAACTTACGGCTGATGAGGTAGCGCGTATTGTCGCCGTCTACCGTTTCATCCTGCCAGATGCCGCCATTCGCTTGGCTGGCGGCCGCGGTTTATTGGCAGACAAAGGCAAAGCTGTGTTCCAATCAGGCGCAAGCGCAGCGATATCAGGCGATATGCTGACAACAGCTGGGATCAGTATCAGTAACGATATGGCCCTACTAAAAGATTTAGGTTTTGAGGTTAAATTCCATGAGTAAAGGAATCTTTATCACCGGAACCGGAACTGATGTCGGCAAAACCTATGTTACCGGGCTGATTGTAAAAAAACTCCGCAGCAGCGATATCAACGCAGGTTACTATAAGCCTGCGCTGAGTGGTGCGGAATTCGTAGGCGGGAAATTGATACCCGGTGATTGTAAATTTGTCGCCGACATCGCCGGACTACCTATCCCGCCCCAGGCGTTAACCTCCTATATGTATGAACCAGCGGTATCTCCCCATTTGGCCGCGCAGATAGAACACCGTCCAATCGAGCCTGACGTTATCCTCGCCGACTTTATTAAATTTTCACGGCAACACGATTTTATCACGGTGGAAGGCTGTGGCGGCATTGTTTGTCCCTTACGCCTGGATGATAAAATACTGATGCAAACCGATATCATCAAGCTTTTAAATCTTGATCTACTCATTGTATCCTCAGCAGAACTCGGCTCCATCAATAGCGCCGTCCTAACCGTGCGTTATGCCGAAAGCCTGGGGATCACTGTAAATGGGCTCATTCTCAATAACTATGATGACACTAACTTTTTACACAAAGATAACAGGAATAGTATCCAGCGTATAACAAAATTGCCTGTCGTCGCCTGTGTCGCCTGTCATGCAGCACACCTCGATATGGAAACGACTGCTCTTTGCAATCTTTATAAGGAGGTCTAACTGATGAATTTGGCACAAAAAGATTTGCAACATATTTGGCATCCCTGCTCACAAATGAAGGACTACGAAGACTTGCCTCCGATCATAATCGACCATGCCAAAGGCCTATATCTCTATGACGTTCACGGCAAGCGTTATGCTGATGTCGTCAGCTCCTGGTGGTGTAACCTATTGGGCCACTGCAACGAGCGTATTAACAATGCTGTTAAAAACCAGATTGACAAGCTTGAGCATGTTATTTTCGCAAACTTCTCCCATACTCCCGCTATCGATCTCTGTGACCGCCTTTCCCAGATACTTCCGGCCGGACTGACCAAGTTCTTATTTACAGATAATGGTTCTTCAGCGATCGAAGCCGCCATGAAAATGAGTTTTCAGTATCACTATCAGACAGGTAACCCGCAAAAAACACGGTTTATAGCTTTGAGCGACGCTTATCATGGAGAAACCGTAGGCGCCTTGTCTGTTGGCGGCGTCGATTTATATTCACGTATATATAAGCCGATGTTGCTTGATATCATTCGCGTGAACGGACCGGACTGTTATCGCTGCCGATATGGACAGCACCGCGACAGTTGCCAGGCGCCCTGTTTCGCGGCAGCAGAACAGGCCTTCGCAAACTATGCGGATACGGTATGTGCTTTTATCGCCGAACCACTTGTACAGGGAGCGGCCGGCATGAAGATCTATCCTCCAATATACCTTAAGAAACTTCGTCAGGCGTGTGATCAATATAAAGTACACCTGATTGTCGATGAAATTGCCACAGGTTTTGGCAGAACCGGCAAGATGTTCGCCTGCGACCATGCCAATATCTCGCCTGACATCATCTGTCTGTCAAAGGGACTGACAGGCGGTTATCTGCCAATGGCGCTTGCGGTAACCACGCAAACTGTCTATGATGCGTTTTACGCCGACTATAGCGAAGGCAAAGCGTTCATGCACAGCCATACCTACAGCGGCAACCCACTGGCGTGCTCAGCGGCAAATGAAGTGCTTGCGATTATGCAAGAAGAATGTATCTTGGAAAACTCCAATAAAAATGCCAATTATTTTCGACAATTGATTAGCGACAATTTGATTAATCACAAGCATGTTGGCGAAACCCGTTCCATCGGCCTAATTAATGCTATCGAACTAGTAGCAGACAAATCTTCAAAACAACCCTTTGACCCCAAACAACGAATTGGTTATCAAATTTACAAAAAGGCCCTCGCCAAAGGCGTTGTGCTCAGACCGCTTGGTGATGTATTATACTTCAATCCGCCGCTGACAATTAACCGCGAAGAGATGGATTTCGTGATCCAGGTATGTAAGGAGTGCATCGGTAATGTACTATGATAACAAACAAACTTAGCTAATACGCCATAAAGAAAAGCGAAAATCCGCCGTTTTTTAAACGGCGGATTTCTATATACCGGAGACCCATTGATCGCTGATAGTTGTTACCTCGCATTATCGGTCTTCAAAATGTCACTACCTAGCCTCCCAGTCACTGTTTTTAACAGTAGCCTCCTCCATATTAGCCAGCGCTTTGTCTGCGGCTTTTAGAGCACTGTCGCATTTTTCGGCGACAAATTTATTAATAGCGTTTTGAGCTTCCTCATTACTGCCGGAATTTCTGAGGCTGATATACTGTTGTTCGAATGTCGGCATATCTGTTAATAGTTGATTTTCATAAGGATCGAATGCCGCGCGGATCCCTTCGTGGTAAAGCTTATAGTACCCAAAGCTACGCATTGCAATATCATGGAAAGCATATGCTGCCTGTGGTGTACTATATCTTGAATCTACCTTGGTAATTCCAACGTAGAAGGGTACATAAGTACTGCTACAAGGCTGCATATAACTATGAAGCATTAAACCCAACTCATTCGGAACGTCAGGTCTGGATATCATCATTCCGGTTGAGCTTGTTGCTCCCCATCCTAAATCATGACCACAAACGCCACGAATATACATTGAAGTTTCAATCGTATCCTTCTTTGGCCACTGAGCCATCCATTCTCTATTATACCAGTCAACAACATCACTACTATAAAAGGGAACTTGATGCATATCGATCACTTTGCCGCTGGGCAGTTTATAAGTGTCATAATGATCTCGAGTAAACGGAATTAACGTACCTGCATCAATTTGTCCGTTTGCTTTTGTTAATAATTCCATCGCTCTTTGATAACGCATTTCCGTATTGTACAGTTTTTCAACAGCAGGACGTTTAGCAAAATTATCGTTACTTTCAGGATAAAGCTCTAGTGTGCCATATACTCACCAATTTGGTATTGATTGGAGCGAGCTGTAATTGTGTCTACATACCTTTTAGCCACCCAGCGGTGACCTGTAACTTCCACAATCCACAACTCATTGGGATCGCCAATTTCAAACATAATGCCGTTCCAAGCCTGACCATACTTTTCCACCAGATTAGTGACTACATCTACACCCTCACGAGCTGTCTTCGCACGTTCCAGAACTAGTCGTACTACATCATTATCGTGCAGACCTTTCTTAAACTCTAACATATCACGACTGGTGGAGTCATTATCACTGACACTTACCTGAAATTCATTGATTCCCATGCCATAACCCCAGCGCCCTGCTGTACGAGAGCCGATGAATTTATAGGTTTCAGTTACTTGAGGAATATCAATGTACGCTGCCTGATATACTTCATCTGAAGTATGCCGAGATTTTTCCTGCAGACCAATTTCCGATAAAGTGGCAGCCGATTGGTCGCGATTTTTGGATATTATAGTTCCTTTACCACTTTTGAGAGCAGTACCTTGAGCCATAAAGGTCGTACATTCACCTTGAAATCCTGTAATATTCCGATCTACAGAGTTTAATACCAATACTCTATCATAAGGAAGTTTAGCGCCTTCAGCAACACCACGCATCCAACTCACTTTATCTGGAACTACTTTCTTATATAACTCTTCATCTTGATAGGCTTGTGCCATAACAGCAGCCATATCCACCTTATTAGGATCTGCCATTTTTTCCAGTGCAGCAACATTAGATTGAATTGCTACTGAGTGTACTCGTCCAAATTCAATCCCATCCTGATAACTGCTATTTTGTGCCGCAAAAGTAGTAGCACTAAATAGTAATACTAAACAACAAATACAACTGACAAGTGAAATACGCTGAAACAAGGATGTACGTTTTAAATTCATTGCATGTCCTCCTCATTTTTAAATCTTAACACCGATAACAACGAGCGGGATAATAGGCGTTTCCTTCGTGTAACTTAAATCACTCCTTTCTCTACTAGCCTTAAAAGCTAAAACCGCTATTCGCCTGCAATTTCAGCTTCTAAAAACAAAAGACTCTCCTGCTAAAAGCTGAAGAGTCTTCATTGACGCTTAGATCATATAGTGCATAATAAATTACAAATATTTAATAAATATTGTAATTTATTATGCACTATATGTCAAACATTAAATTCAATTGCTCGGAAAACAATAGCTAACTAGTGCTACATGATACTCCCTGTTCTTAGGTCAGCACTTCCACTTCTGCTTCCTCAGCCCGCTCTTCTCTACTTGATTTATTACCCCAATAGCTGGCCAGCAAGCTTCCCGTCATATATTCCCAGACCGTCATAACCGCACCCGGCAGAGCCGCCATGGGATCCAAATGCGCTAATGCCAATGCTACGGCAAGGCCGGAGTTTTCCATACCAATTTCAAAGGTAACTGCCCTGGATTTTTTCTCAGACATGCCGACAGATTTACCGGCATAATAGCCAAGAACCAGACCAGCTATATTATGAATGGCCACTGCTACGCAAAGCACCAGCGCCATTGTCGCCATTCTAGCTGCATTAAGAGCTACCACTGAAGACATAATCGTGATAATGAAAATTACCGATACAGCCGGAACAACCTTGGTAAGTTTCTCCACCATTTTGGGTGCTGCCGTATGCAGCGCAACACCGACGCCTACGGGAATTAAAACAATTTTTACAATATCCATAAGCAGTGCCCCAATATCAATGGGAATCATGCCACCAGCCAGAAATGAAAAAATGTAGGTGGTAAGCACTGGTGCCAATATGGTATTCACACTTGAAACAGTAACCGACAGCGCCGTATCCCCTTTGGCTATATATGTCATAACATTGGAACCAGTACCACTTGGGCTGGCCCCCAAAAGTATCATCCCTGCAGCCAGTGCAGGTGACAAACCCAGCATCTTGGCTACGCCAAAACCAACGAGCGGCATGATCAGATAACGGAAAAACACACCATAAAAAACATCTTTAGGCCGGGTCAAAATCAAACGGAAATCATCAAGCGACATAGTAAGTCCCATTCCCAGCATAATAACTCCCAGCATATACGAAATATACTTGCCAACCGGTTTAAACGGTGCTGGGTAAAAAAAAGCGATGACCGAAATTACTACCACCCACAGCGTCATATACTTGCAAATAAACTGAGCCAACTTCTCTAGATACTTCATAATCATCCTCCTACTAATTTAAAAATACAACAAAAAACCTCTTGCCCCTTTAAGTCTATTGACTTAAAGGGGCAAGAGGCAATTCTTCTCGCGGTACCACCCTTTTTACAGATAAAACTATCTGCATCTCTCATCAGGTCTAACAACCCTAGCAGAATAACGACTGCACTCCTCGCGGAGCTGATACCGGCGTAGCTTACTTCTTACGATTCAGCCTTGCTGTTCAGGAGTGATCCTTATATTTCTAACGTTGCCGGTTCGCACCAACCACCGGTTCTCTGAAACGTTTCAAAATACAACGTTCTCCCTCATCACATTTAAAAATATGAAATTAGATCAAAACATTTGCTTTTTCCACTATACTTCACCGGTTTCCACTTGTCAATATGCAGCACGTGTTTGGTTATATTATTATTCTTTTATTTGCTCTGCAAGAATTTCAGCTACATGCTTAATTTTAATATTCGGAGCTTGTTTATCCAAACCGCCTTGGATTTGCATCATGCAGGCAGGACACCCCACAGCAATTACATCAGCACCACACTCTTTAATAGTATCGATTTTTTTCTTCAGTATTGGCATAGAAAGTTCAGTATATTTAATACCAAAAGCACCAGCCATTCCACAACATTTATCGCTGTCTTGCATTTCAACAAACTCATAACCTGGGGCCGAGGCTAATAACTTTCTTGGTTCAGTGTGGATATTAAGGCCACGTTTCATATGGCAGGAATCATGATACGTGATTTTCTGTCTACCAGTCGATTTTTTAAGCCGACCAAGCTTTTCGTATTCACTTGCCACAAAACTTGTAAACTCGCGAACACTATGAGCTAATTTTTCAATTCGCTTGCTCCACTCCGGATCATCTTTAAATAATTCAACATAGGTAAGATGCCAGGTTTCAGCGCATGTTGGGCAAGCAAACATAATATAATCAGCTTTGGCTTCTTCGAAAGCAAGAATATTCTGTTTGGCAATTTTTCTAGCTGTTTCTAGATCACCCATACCAATTACCGGCTTACCACAGCAACTTTGGGCTTCAGGAAATACCATTTCCAGATTGAGATCTTGTAAGACTTTATAAACAGATTCGCCAATTTCCGGGAAAACAAAATCAATATTACAACCACTGAAGAAGGCTATTCGCTGTTTAGGCTTCTTCACTTGTTTGGTAATCCTTGCCACTCGATCTCGGAAAGGTGTATCCGCAACAGCAGGCAAGCTGCGATCTTTTGTCAATCCGGCAAAGAATAACGGCAAGTGTCTGATTACTCGTCCGGTTGTAAACGGTTTTTGCCCAATAGAAGCCAAACGCAGTAAATTATGAAATACCTTGCGGTTAGCAAGAACATTTTCAAAAACTGCTTTTACACCAAAAGGCAGTCCTTCTTGCTCAACAGTTTTAGCACGCAAGTACTCAATTAAGCCTGGAATATCAATTTTCCCAGGACAGATTTCAGTACAACGACGGCAGCCAATGCACATTTCGTTAATTTGTTTAAAATCATTCATGCTATTTAATAAAGCAGTTAAAATAGCTCCAATTCCACCCGCATAAATATGA
>JAGGAA010000382.1 GCA_017889675.1 Bacillota bacterium
GCCAAAATCGGGTCGTGAGTAGCCATCAATACAATTTTTTGTCTGTCAGCCAACAGCCGGATCGCGTTTTGGCGATCAATTCCGGCATTCTCAATTTCATCAATCAGGATAATCGGCGATTTGCTCAAATAAGCCACATCCGCAATCATCAGGGAACGGGACTGACCGCCGCTTAATGAGGTAACCGGCGTACCTGGCAAAAACTTCTCGCCAGCTAATTCGTTGGCTTTCGCAATAATGCTAGCGCAAATTTCTGTCGCATTTTCCACCATTCGGCTTTCGGCATGCATCATAACGAATTCCTCAACCGTCAAATCCATAATAAAATTCATATTCTGCGAGAGTTGCGCAACCAGCTTATGTTCGACGGAAAAGCGGTGTTTTACATCTGGCGTTTGATTATTGATTAATATCTTACGTTTGGTCGGAGTATCCCGCTGAGCAACCCACTCAATATCTGCCAGCAAACAACTCTTCCCCGAATTCACTCTGACCATCTTTGTCTTGTCCACCAACAATAGTAACGGATTTGACCGCCTCCTCAGTAACCTGCAGTTGCTGCATCTGAGTCATAAAAGCGACAAACTGTTCAATAAGATTCTGCCGGTCTATTCCTAAATCCTGAGATGTTTCTTCGTCTATACTAAAAAAATAATCACGCACCTGGTCAAAATTATTAGCTGGCAATGGTAACGCTTCAAAAAAATCAGTCGCATACGGATATGCTGTAAACAATTCTTGGATAGTCATAGAAGACAGCTTTTTCCACACTAAAATTCCAGTCCCTTCTTAGTCCAATTCCATTTTTTTCACGTTGCCCATTTGGAAGTCTTCGCCAATACGAACTTGTCCCAAACAATAAGAACAAGTGGCTGCCGGCATGGAAAATCGCAACTGACAGCCTATCAGACTTTCAAACCCCGCGGCTTTACAAAGCAATTCTTTCGCTTCCTGAGCCCCTTGCCCGGTAATACCATTGAAGTGAACAATTATCGCTCTAGGATTGGCCTGTTTGACGCGAAAAGCGAAAACCTCCCTTTCACCTTGCGAGACGATGTCCCCTTTGGTAATCACTACAATATCAGCCAGTTTTAGCATAGGCCCGATTTTTTGTGGGGTGTTAACACCGCTCAAATTATCAATCACACATACCGCCAAAACCCCGCGAATATGTGGCGAACAACGATTACATAGTCCGGCGCTCTCACTGATTAACATATCAAAGCCTTTCCGGTTTGCCCAAGCTACACAATCTTCCATATTGCTGACGAAAAAATGATCTGGGCAAATGTTACCGGAAAATCCAGTCTTGGCAACAATGCCTTTTTTTTGATAAAACTCTTGATCCTTCGTCGACAAACAGTCAAATTTCACAACCGCCACTTTTATTTTGTCATGCTGCAAGATTTCGGCAACCTTGGCAATCACTGCCGTTTTCCCTGCAGAGGGCGGACCAGATACAGTAATTAACTGCATTAATTCAATTCTTCAATATCATTTTCCTTTATAAAATCCCATCCCAACCATTTAAACTTAGCATTGGCTGCCAGTTTATTCTTAACATCTGGGTGTAGGGAAGGAAAATAGGCATCAGCACAAAGCTGTCCAAAGCGTGAACTGCTTACAAAATCAATTAATTCTTTCAGCTTTTCTGCTTTATCCGCCTTCACCATAAAGAAGAGCGGCATTACCAGTGCCCCATCTTCAGGCCAAACAATCTCAATATTATCTGAATTACTTATGGCGTTAGCAAAGAAATGGGACATGATGTAAATTGGCGGCACATCCGCTTTACGACTCGCCATCCCCTTAATCATTTGTGAGGCATGTGACCCGCTATGTATTGCCCTGCCAAGCGCTTCAATTCCCGCGTCACCAAATTCCTTATAAATGTTTAATAATACAACATCGCTAAAAGTGTCCCCGTAAGTGTTCATCAAAACCTTGCGCTCATATTCAGGCTTTAACAAATCGCCCCATGTTCTCGGCAGCGGCAAATCACCAAGCCTTGACTTATCCACTACCATAACGTTAGTAGTCAGACCGACAACATGATAATTTTCTTCTTTATCAACAATATCAATGCCAGTCATTTGGTTATTTATCATCTGGCTTTGTGGCGTTACAAAATATCCGGGCTTGATAAATCGTTCAATGAAGTTTTTATTGAAAAAGTGATACCCTTTTGTTAACACCATATCCGGTACTTCATCAATATTCATAAAATGCGGTATCCATTCATTGAGATGCAGTAAATCATTGCAGCAGGCTCCCGTGTAATAATTTATCGATTCTTCGCTATTTTTTTGGACTTGCTGAAAGACCGACTGCAATTCACGTTCCAAAGGAACTTTTAGACCACAGGGAATCTGAGCAACAAAGTTAAATTTTCCTGAATTGTTGTCAACCATAGAGGTAAGTAGATTGTTAGTGTTGGCGGCATCGGTAATTTTTTCGTCTAATAGATTTAAAAAAACTTCAGCTCCTATTTTTTTTGCTCGTAACGCAGTTTTTAGCTTTAGTATCGCCCCTAGTTCGTTAATAACTTCTTCATCGGCAAACGCTTCAAAACCGTTATTACTA
>JAGGAA010000220.1 GCA_017889675.1 Bacillota bacterium
ATAAAGCTGCCACAATTCTTCTAAACTCATTTCTTTCATGCCATCACCTCTTAATTTGTCTTTTATCCCAAAAGCCTATTAATTTAGAAAGGGACACGGGGGTGAGGACGGGACAGTGGAGGATAGTCTCTATTTTACTAAACATTTTTGATTGTATTATGTCTTAAATATGACTCTTATTGTACTAAAGTGGGGAATACAAAATGGGGAAAATAGTTTTCGCGCACTCTGACGGTGGTATCGTCTTAATCTCAAGACCTTTCTTCAGCTCCCTACAATGGTCAATCTAGGAATTTCCAGCCCAGCTTTTGCCCGCAGTTATGGCAATACGTATGCGTTATAGCACTGGTGATCGAGCGACAGTGCCTGCAGGTCTTGGTTAGTAGGCGATTTCCAATATACCCTATCCTACCCATAAACACCGCCATAATTGCGTTTCCAAAAAACTGCAAAAAAACGCTTGCTACGATTGCCCATACCGTAAAGAGCAACTCCAGTCCCCACCAATGCAGCCATCCATGCTGCACCGTTTTCATTTGAGGATTCCCGTCCGCACCACAGCGCGGACAATATTTAAATGAAATTGGCACGCGCCCATACGTTCCGTCCAAACTACGCTCACACGCCTTGCATCGCCTATTGAAAGTCATACTTGTTTCCTCCAAAGATAACCTTTTGTAACGAACCCCTGCTTTCTGCACAGGTCATTACAGGTGCGAGACAACAGCCCTGTCCCGCTGTAAAATAAGTCCACATTATTTTTGCCAATGCTGTATTTCGATAATGTTACCTTCCAAAGGGACAGGGAACAGATCGTTTGCCCCACTAAAAGACCCGCGGGGCTGATTCCTCTGAATCAGATACATAAATTTCATTCCACAATCTCAACATTCTATTAACAAACACGAAACCCCTGCCAAATTAATACAAATTTAGTAGAGGTTTCTCTTATTGTTGAAATTATTGAGTTATTTATACAAAACTTCCAACCTCAATCCATCATCTTCTTGATCATAGACAATCTTTTCAATTAGTAACCTAAAAGCTCGGTTCTGATCGCTTGGGTCAATCGCATTAATCCATAACGCCTTAAACTCGTTCCTATAAATCTAAGAGCATTTGAAAAAATTCTATTTTATCTCCATCACTGACAGTTTTCTTACCCTCAACATTAATGTGAAAACCACACTTTTGGTAACATCTTATTGCTCTATTATTTATTTTTCGTACATTCAAGCTGACCTTATTAAAATTAAGTTTTTCCCGAGATCGCTCAATAGCTATAAAACAGGGGGACAGGGAGTTTGTTTCTGTTTTCTACCAACTCTCCTATGAAAAACAAATCCCCTGTCCCCCACGTTTCAGGGAACTTAAACTAGACATTGGTCAAATTATTGTCCAATGTCTTTTAAGCGACGAATCGGACTAACTAACCTCTTGAAAACCTGAACAGTAAATTAATAGGATAAGCTGCAGTTTACTATTATCTGATCATGGGTGGAAGTGATCCTGACTCGGTAAATCCATCTCATTTAACTATAAAGGTCATCTACCATGGCCCAGAAATCTCTATGTTAGATATACCCTCGAAAGATACTACACAATTTCTGCCTAATCGTTTACCTTGGTACAAAGCAATGTCCGCTTTCCTAATAATACTCCCAATAGTATCGTCGCGCCCACTAACAGAAACACCTGCTGTCAATGTTACCGTCAAAACTTCTCCCTCACAAAAACACCTGTGTTCTTCCACTGTCTTTCTGATGCATTCCGCCAGCACTACTGCATTTTCCGCATTTGTCGCTGGTAATAACAGGAGGAATTCCTCGCCTCCCCATCGGGAAACTATATCGTACGCCCTAACAGATTTTCGGAGATATTCAGCTACTGACTTCAATACGCAGTCTCCAACATCATGCCCATACATGTCATTAACCTTTTTGAAAAAATCAATGTCGGCCATTATCAATGCAAACTTCGATCCGGTTCTTTGATATTGTTCATACTCTTCCTGAATCCTCTCCTCCATATGCCTCCGGTTATAAAGCCCAGTCAAACTATCCGTTCTTGAAGTCAAATCCAGTTGCTGATTCAATGCCTCTAACAGTTCTTGGGCTTTCGTCAGCTGATTATTTGCATCCTGTAATTCCTGGGTCCTCTCAAAAACCCTTTTTTCCAACGTCATATTTAACTGCATTAATTCGCTTTCCGCTCTTCTGCGTCTGCTCCGATTGACTAGAAGACCTAACACTAGCGCGGTTTCCAACAATATCAGTGCAATGCCGCCAATAATATAACCCTTATACAACTCCCACGCACTGTATTCCCTGTATTCGATCCTACTGCCTGGCGGAAGCTTTTCTTCATCTATTCCCCATCGTTTCAACTCCCGCCAATCAAATACATATTCGCTGACTGGAACATTTGTCACCGAAATATCGGACGTCTTTTTCCCCGTCAGAATATCTAATCCCACTTCGGCAACGTTTTTTCCTGAAATTTCGTGGTTATAAACGTAGCCTCCGAGTATTCCGCTTCCAAGAAGGTGCGCAACTTCTCCGTATATCGGAGCTTTACTGTAGCGACATATCGTCTGTAAAACTTGAGCTGGAATAAATCTTTTACCCTCCACATCTACATTCCAACGTACGAACAAAATTGCCGATCTATCACTACTATTTCTTATATGCTCCATCATCTGGTCATACGATAATTTATTCAGGTAAACGAACTGCACCTTGTCAGCAAACTTATATGTCACCTGCTGTAGTCGTTCCACAATTTTTCTCTCTACCTCAGAATCACCAACTACAATGTAAATTTTTTGGATAAACGGTCTAGTTTGTAGAATAAGTTGGATATTTTTATCAGCTTGTACTGTCTCATCAAGACCATCTGGAATTGCAACAAAATCTGCAGATATATTCTCTATTGGCACATTATCCTCTTTCGCTACTACTAGGACCGGCACTCCAGGAAATATATCTTTGCCGTATTTTTGTAGAAAAGGAGCCAATATGCTTGACGTAATGATCATTTCTGGGAGCCGGTTTGAGTATTTCGCTTGAAAATAATGCGCTGTCTCAGCTAAATAGTCTTCACTATTCTCAAAACGCGCCAGATCAAGATATTCATAGGAATAATTTATTTTGAACTGATAATCTTGCTGAAACTTGCTTTTCAGTCCCTTGTTAAATGCCTCGTGCACAGGATAGTCCTGGGTAAAGGCATGCATAATCAGTATGTTTTTTTCAGTCGGGCTTACTGCAAGACAAGGCAAAACAGGAAAGACAATTATGGAAAAGAGGATAAGAATGGACAGGCTAATTATTGCGGATGATCTATTTAACATTATAGTGTTTCCTCCATTTACCAGGTGTTCCAAAAAACTAACTCTGTATCTTTCAGAATAACATTTAATTGTTCCAACGTTAACTTCCCATCTAATGGAACTTTCTGCATATTATATTCTACTAGGCGTTTCGTAATATATAATGTCGATTCTCCATCGCCTTCGGAAATCGTAAGTTGTTTACCATTATATTGTTTATCCGCCATATATAAACCACCGCTCTACGAATATCGGATAAAATTTGCGTAAGTTCATTAATTTACTTTTTACGCTATTTTGAGCATCCGTATAAAAGATGGGGCATTTGTTTACTTCTATATAAACGGTCAAACTGCTTAATGACGGACATACCCAGTTTCTCAGCTACATTTCTCGATCTAAAGTTTTCAGGTCTGATCTGAGCAGTTAATTCAGAAATTTTCAAAGTGCGAAAAGCATAGCTTTTGCAGGCATTTGCACTCTCAAACGCTAAGCCTTGATGCCAGAATGCTTTGTTAAATATATAGCCAATACCAATATAATCTTCATTATCTGCGCTTTCTGCAATTATTCCACAGACGCCAACCAATTGTCCACTGCTCTTTTCAACCACAGCC
>JAGGAA010000221.1 GCA_017889675.1 Bacillota bacterium
CCTACCGGCCCAATGCCAGGCAAAACACCCACCAGTGTTCCGATAAGCACACCGATTGTACAGGCCAGCAGGTTTGCCGCTGACATACTCACATAAAAACCATTTACAAGCATAGCTAAAACATCCATAGTATCCACTCCAGCCTATGGCAAATTAGATCCTAACAACTCTGAAAATAGAAAATAGAAGCTTACCGCAATTCCTGCCGAAAAGAAGCAAGGATAAACCCAGCCTGCCGTTTCGGTCACTTTTAGCAAATAGATCAGACTAATAAAGGTAGCTGCCATATAACCAAGTAAACGGAAAAGAATTAGATAAACAAGTATGCCGATAATTAGAAAAATCAGCTTTCTCCCATTGATGTCAGCCTTAGCACTTCCCGTTTCCTTACACCCTTTCTGGAACAACGCGCTGATAGTGAGAACAAACGCTAACATGATGCCAATACTACCTGCTATTAGTGGCATAAATCCCGCTTTCGGCGCCATAAAACTACCGAAAGACAAAGAACAGGCATCATAGGTATAGATAACACTCAGGATTAAAAAGAAAATAGCAATTAGCTTTTCGGTCATTTTCTCACCTCACGCCCTAGCTTACTCCCTGTTTAAAAGTGATAGTAAACTTGGCTCCCCCTTCGGGCAGGTTTTCTATAATCATAGTGGCGTTATGCCGCTCTACAATCCGGTAACATACAGCCAAACCAAGACCTACACCATTTTCTTTGGTAGTGAAGAACGGCGTCCCCAGTTTGTCAATAAGTTCAGTTGGAACACCTATCCCCTCATCGCGAAAGGTCAGGAGCACCGTAGAATCAGAGCTATAGGTACTGATTTTTAGCTTCCCCCCCTGCGGCATAGCTTCTATCCCATTCCTTACAATGTTCAAAATAAGCTGGCGCAGGCTGTTTTCATCAAGACTAAGGAGCGGAATATCCTGCAAGTCCAGTTCTAGCTGGCAGTTATACCGCAAGGCATCTGCCTCCAGCAAGGGAACCACTTCCTGGATAATCATATTTAAATGGTTTTCTTTAAAATTCATGGCCTTGTTTTTAGCCAATGACAAAAAATCTGTAATAATAGCGTTAGCACGGTCAAGTTCCTCAAGCATCAGCAGAAAATGAGACTTATAGTCTTCGAAGGTCTGCTTATTGCCTATATATTGTAAGAACCCTCTTACCGTTGTCAATGGATTGCGCACCTCGTGACCAATACTAGCTGCCATCTCACCGATTGTATTTAACCGATCAAGCCGGGCCATGCGATCGGTTTGATCGCTGATATATTGCAAAATAGGATTCAACTCAGGGATTGGTAGGAATATAAACATTGTCCAAGGCTGGTTGCAACTTAGTATTAAGCAGCATTACCTGTTCTTCCGGTGATTTTTCGGTATAGCCCTGATATTCTGTAGCTTCAATCAAGAACCGGCTAGGAAGCGTTCTTTCCAGATAGGTGGCATAGTTCTCCATAATCCGCGCACGGGTTGCCGTTTTCTCGTCAAAGGCTACCCACTGATGATATATAGAAAAAACCAGCATAAATACCAAAACAATGCCGACTGCTTTAATGTTTAGTCTGGTAGTCAGATTAGATATTTTCACGATATCCCCAAGCTTTCGCTACAGTATTTTTCCAGCAACCATTTCTATACAACGTGTTAAAGATTTTTGCAGGTAGGTGGTGCGTTGGCAAAAATAGATACATTTTTTTGCATTTATTGTTTTTTTTGATAATTATGTTTTTTATTGTATTCTACAATTTCCAGCAAACTCCTTTATTTTTTTGTATAAAAATGGGAAAGTGGTGGGATCATATTTATGATCCCACCACTTTTTTTAGAGAAAGTAAGTTTCTTCCGTCCAGTCGCCGATATTCTACACAATCCATGACTTTCCGCACAAAATGAATGCCTAGTCCACCAATTTCCCTGTCCTCGGCAGACTGATTAAGGTCTGGATCGGGAATATCCAAGGGGTCAAAGGCTACGCCATCATCAGAAACTGTCAAACTAAGTGTACTATCAGCAAAACCAATCTCAATGACCACTTCATGCAGTAAACCATCCGAGTGTCCGTAAGAGATGATATTGGTCACAAGCTCATCCAGCGCCAAGTTTACTTGAAACAATATGGGGGGAGCAATATCATTTTCCTCAAAAAATTCTTCCAGAGCCATGCTGAGTTTTTCCAGTTCATCAAGGTTGTTTTGTAAGATCAATGTCCTGTTCTTTGCCATTCACACCACCAACCCTTTATTAATCTTCGAGCACATCCTGAATAGTTATCATAGGTGGAAAGTGGTTATGGGCGGCACACACGGTCAGCGCATAATCCTTATCCACTTCATACTCTTTAAAAAACCAAAGTTGTCTACCCTCATCGGCAAGCACTGTCTGACTATCGTATGAAATGCCGATAGTAAACGACTTTAGCGGCATGTACAGACCTGTCCCCACTGCCTTCACATAGCTTTCTTTATGTGTCCAAATCCGGAAAAACCGGGCAGGCTGTTCAAACGCGTTTACTGAGCAAATATCCGCAAACTCCTGCCGGGAAAAAAACATGTCTGCCAATTTCAGGTCCACATGTGCTTCTATTTTTTCAATATCAATGCCTACCGGTTGCTTATCAACAGCACAAACCACCCAATCGCCAGAGTGAGACAGATTGAAGTTTATACTTGTCCTACCAAGCAGGTATGGTTTACCGTAATCTGTAACCAACAAGTTTGTATCGTCGACAGCAGTATCGCAGCACTTTTTTAGCGCGTGCCTGAGCAGCAAACCAGCTGTCAATGAGCGCAATTTGTCACTTAGCTGTCTGTAACTTGCTATTTTTTTTTGCCGTTCTGCCGGTAGATCAGCAGCATACCGAAAAATTTCCTGCTCACTCAAATTGGGCGTACGGGCAGCATATAGGGCTAATTCTGTTATCATGCCACTGTCTCTTTCGCCTCTGAATCCCCACGGTATGTCAAAACCAACAGAGTAATATCGTCCGACTGCTCAGCACCAACAGTGTGCGCACTGACGTCCTTCATCATATTCTCTACAATATTCTTAGGCTCGTAGCTCTCCCCATTGATGACTGACGCCTGCAACCGTTCAACTAAAAACTGTTCATAGGTTACACTCATAGCCTCCGATACTCCATCTGTATAAAGTACCAAAGACTCACCGCCCTGAAGTTGCAGTTTCTCCTGGCCATAGGGCATATCTTCCATAGTACCAAGAGCCATTCCCTGTATCTTAGTTAACTCCTCCATACTGCCATCACGGCGGTAGATGTACGGCGGATTATGGCCAGCATTACTATAGGTAATTTCGCCTGTACGCACATTCAAAATACCACAAAATAAGGTAACGAACATACAGGTATCATTGCCACGACACAATTCATTGTTTACCTTGTAAAGAATTGTGCCTGGAGATGTCCCTTTATCAGCCTGTGCTTTAAGCACACTACGAGTTGCCGACATAAATAGCGCTGCCGGGATACCCTTGCCAGATACGTCGCCAATAACAAAACAAAAGCATTCCTCGTCGATAAAGAAGAAGTCATATAAATCACCTCCGACCTCCTTGGCGGGTTCCAAAACGGCAAATACCTCAAAGCCTGGTACTTCAGGGGGAGCCGGGAAGGTTTTAGGAACCAGACTAAGCTGGATATCGCGCGCTACCCGGAGCTCACTTTCAATCCGTTCTTTAACTGCCAGCGTCTTTCTTTCAGCCAGCAATGCATTCATAATAAAGATAAACAACCCGACTGCACCAGCATTGCCAATCATCATGGGTAATGCGCCAGCCAACTCAATACTAAGCGCTTTCTGGAAATCAGGCAGCAGTAACAGCGATAAGCCTGATCCAAATAACTCTACAATTACGGTAAATATAATCGCTCGCCTAGCATCTAATTTGCCGGCATTGGACTCTTTAAACTCCTTGTACCACTCGTGATAGAGTCCGGCAAACAAACCAGCCAACATACATGACAACGCTGCCGGCAAGGCAATATAATCGCCGAATAGATAGCGAAAGGCACATAAGATAGTTCCTGCGCCAATACCAACAATGGGGCCAGCCAGTAAGCCCCCTACGATCTGGCCAACATGAGCCAAGGCAACATACGCTCCGGCTACAGGAATAGCATTTACAGCGCCGTAAGCGGAAAATACGGCAAACGGCAAAATGAGCACCAATTGATTCCGAAACGAAAGCTCGTTATCTGCCAAAATCATAGTAAATAACTTAGTCCGTATAACCCCGTAGGCTACGACCGCCATAACGCAGGCAGTGCTTGCTATCGAAATGACAAGTTGTGTCACAAATTCCATACCCTGTTCACCTCACTTTCGCACCCTTAGCTGCCGTCATTGTCACAAGTGCAATCAATGCTGCCACATAACTTAGGCTGACTATATTAAAATTAGCTAGATTACCATAAACAAACGCTAACCCGACCAGCAAAGGAACTATCGCACAAATGCATCGTTTACGCGTGTTCGTTGCCAGTTGGCTGCTTGCTATTCCAGTCTGCAAATTTTCATTGCTCTTAATCTTAGATACAAAAGCCGCCGCCGCTAGAAACAATAGCAGCATGGCGATACCTGCGCTGAGTACACCACCGCGGTTTTCCAGCAAATTGCCCACCGCTGTACCGCAGAGTGTGCCTCCTACCACTCCGGCCCAAAAATGCAGGGTACGCTGATCCAGTCCTAACGCACCCAGTTCACTTGTCGCCATGTAAGCTTCCATTGCCAGCCATGCTAAGCCGTAGCCACTGCCGACCAGCCCCCAGGTTAAAAGGATGGTTACCAATCCTGAAAACTTGGCTGCACAAATAGCCCCCACACCGATAATGGCCATTCCGGCGTACAGTGTCCTGTGCCAACTCTGTTTTTTAGCCCACTTTTCCGCATAACTAACCGTGAAAGCAGTTCCACAAAGCTGCATAATAAGCGCTGCAGACCACTCGCTATAGGTACTCAATGTCGGCATAATAGCAAGCGCCATTCCCGCACCGAGAAAAAACAAATACGCAAGCACCCTGATATGATAGGAGATAGCTGACGTACTTG
>JAGGAA010000222.1 GCA_017889675.1 Bacillota bacterium
CCCTACCGCGCGAAGGTCGGTTTTGTGCTGTCCATCAGTAACTTTACCGCCAGGAGCATCAATATTCTCATTACGCAGGCTATTGAGAACTTCCGGTACGGTAAGACTATACGCCGACATTTTGTTGCCGTCTAATTGGATTTGAATCTCGCGGTCTAAGCCGCCCTTTACTTCGACAGAAGCAACCCCATTGACAGCCTTAAGCCGTTTAGTTATTACATCTTCGGCTAACACAGTCAATTCCCTCTGCGTTACATCACCCGTTAAGGCGATTGACATAATCGGTGTGTCGGAAGGATCAAAACGAGCAATAATTGGCGCTTTAGCATCTTCCGGCAAGTTCGCCTGTACCCCGCCCAATTTATCGCGCACATTTTGCGCTGCAGCATCGGCATTTGTTTCCATGGTAAACTGAATAACCGTTGTCGATACTCCCTCACTTACCGTTGAAGTTACATGCTCGACACCGGCAACCTCACTAACTGCTTCTTCTACCGCTTGCGTAACCTTGGATTCTACTTGTTCTGGTGCTGCACCAGGATATAAAACAGTGACAGCAACAACAGGCATTTCTACGCTGGGGTATTGATCCACAGCCAGGGATATATAGCTAACCAAGCCTACCACTACCAGCGCCAAAATCATCACCGTAGCAAAGACCGGGCGCTTTACACTAATCTCTGTAAGCTTCATGTCCTTTTCCCCTACTCTATGAGGCTACGCGTACTGCGTCACCATCTTTTATGCGGTTGGTGCTTGTCACAATAACCTGCTCGCCTGGCTGTAAACCAGACTTAACTACAATGGCATTGCCTGTTACCTCGCCAATCTCAATTTGCCTGCGGACAGCCTTATTGTTTTCAACAGTAAACACATAGTACAATCCCTGTTTTTGCACAACAGCTGCCTGGGGCACCGTCTGTACCGCTACACTATTACCGGTTGCTAGTGCTACTTTGGCAAACATACCAGGCTTTAAGTGGGAACTAACATTATCAATTTTAATCTTGGTCCTGAACATCCGACTACCTGATCCCGCTTCTGGGTTCACAACCTCAACTATGCCAGTAAAAACCGTATCAGGATACGTATCTACTGTAATATTCGCTTGTTGACCAACTTTAACCGAGCCCAATTCTTTTTGTTCAACATTGATTACCGCATATACCTGATCAATGTCTTGCACCACCATGAGTGCGGCTCCCGGAGAAACCACCTGCCCAATAGTGGCATTTTTGTTAGCAACCACCCCATCAACTGGCGCGCTAATTATGCCATAACCATATTGCTGCTTAGCGCTGCTGTTGTTAGCTGTCGCACTTGAAACATCTGCTTCGGCGGTTTTCAATTTGGCTCTAACATTATCTAATTGCTGTTCTGAGATAGCGCCTTTATCAAAAAGCCGTTGATAGCGATTGTAATCATTCAGTGCCAATTCATAGTTAATCTCGGCCTTCTTTACAGCATCACCCGCTTGCCGGGCCGAATTTGCCAATTCAACAGCCTCTAACTTAACCAAAGAGTCACCTGCTTTAACGGCTTGTCCCTCCTCAACCAGGACTTGTTCAATCCGTCCAGCAATTTTAGCACTTACTGTTGCCGCTGTCGCTCCTTCTATCGAGCCATTAAAGGTAAGACTAGGTACAGTATCTACATACCCCGCAGCAGCAACTTTCACACTAAGCGCACTGTCATCAGCTTTTACTTCATTTTTACCAAAAGCAAATACGCCACTGCGAACAACCAATGTAATACCAATTATTATGATCACTGGAATTATCCAATGCTTCGGCTTCCATCTTTTCATCAAGCAAACCTCCATTTCGATTTGGGCTAGTATCGCAAACTGGGCATACCTACCAGTCGGTATGTCATAACTTAAAATTTTAGCGCCTTTTTTCTCGCGCTAAGTGAATCTATAGAATGCATTATAACCGTTGCGCTAGAAATTCACGCAATTCGATAATGCATCCTAATTTATGTTGTTACTAATCGCCATATACTTTCCAGCATTCGGCTACGCATCTCCTGAGACTGAAAAGAGCGTCCCAGCGATAGTTGGCCATTAGCTGCAGCCATGATAGCAGCTGCCACGGCATAGCTGTCAAGGCCGCGCTTTATTTCTCCCAGTTCCATCGCTTGCTTAATTTTTTGGGCAAACGCCGCACATGCTACCATGCGCCCTTGTTCCATGCGCTCTTGAATATCCGGGAATTTATTCATTAACTCAATAACAAAATGAGCACAGTCAACCCGGCATTCCCCTTCCACACCTAACAGTTCTTTAGCATATCGCTCCAACGTTTTTTCCACTAATAGTGCATTAAGTACTTCCCGAATACTATTTTTATCGCTCAATAACTCGGTATACTTGGCCTCAAGTCGCTCAAGTAAATAGTGCATCCCTACCTGCAGCAAATCATCTTTGCTGGAAAAGTAATGATAGATTCCCCCCTTGGTAATGCCAACCGCATTGGCAACATCAATAAGCGAAACCGATTTATAGCCCCGCGTCACAAACAGACGCAAGGCAGCAATAATGATATTTTCTTTTGTCATGCCACATCTACCCCCTACGCAACCGCATACCTACCAGTCGGTATGTGGCTATTATCACTCACCCTTACTCTTTTGTCAATAAAAATCTATAAAAATAACCATCAAGCATATTTTGCCGATGGTTATTTTTGGTCATCTTACTTTTTATCTGTCTTCAAACTACGCCAAAGAGCGTCAAGAAACTTTTGTCGCGTAAATGGTTTTACAATAAACCCATCCACACCAAAACCAACAGCTACCTGCACTGTTCGAATATCATTATTCGAACTACATATGATGATCTTAGATGCAGGAGACAACAATTTAATGTCCTTTAATGCCTCCAGACCATCCTTTTTAGGCATAACAACATCTAAAGTGATAATATCATACTTCAAATTTGGTGGCAGCTTTTTAATTTTATTTATTGCATCAAATCCATCCATAGCTTCGTCAATCATAGTTATACCCATCTCATGTAAATGAGAGATAATGAACTCCCGGCTGACTTTGGAATCGTCTACAACCAATGCACGCATGCTGTCACCACCTTCTTTAAACATACTATGTATAGTTATAGTATAGGTTGTACCGAAACAAACTTCAATATATATATGTATAAGAAAAGTCACCTATCCGAAGATCGGCGACCTGCAAAATCCCCTACACTATCATTAAAAATACATACAAAATACCAGCCACAGCTACTATACTACCTTTAAGCGGCCAACCCCTGTCCTCCGGTTTGCATATTTCCGGTTTAGCTGCTACACGCTCAACTACCATGATAATCACTCCTAATTTATATATAAATAAATAATTAATATTAAGTGACATTAATTATTATAGCATAATTTCCCTGTTTGGCAAGCCTTATCAACAAAAAGATACCCAGTAACAAATTGTCACCGGGATACAACATTTATAATAGGGGACAATCTATTATCAATAGAAAGGCAGCGCCCTTCTATGAATTGTAGTGCCAAGTGTTTGTAACGATGATTTAATTATATGCACTAATTTTTAGAATTTGTTTAGAAAATTAAATGTTCTAATCTCAAATTACCAACAATAGACATAATGGAAAAAACAGAATATAATGAAAATATAAATAAGAAAAGGAGGATGATATTATGCTTAAAGATTATCCCGCTACCCAATTATTTCTTCTATCGTTACTTTCTTTAATGGCGATGGTATTCATTACTCCATTTGTGAGTGAGTGGTACGTTTGTGCCGCAGCGTTAAACAGCCTAAAATTTGTAACAAAAGTTATCTGTGTATTCTTCTTATTTTTCACAATAATTGACATGATAAATCTTTTCCATTTTAAAAACCAAAAACATAGTCACTAAATAATTGGAACAGGTTAACATCTTTGTTCCGTATCCGGCCTCCTCG
>JAGGAA010000223.1 GCA_017889675.1 Bacillota bacterium
AACTCAGGCAAACTGGCGGCTATCCATAATCTTTTGCCGTCCAACATTTGCCCACTGGTTGCTAGTGCGAGAAATTTTAACAGCTAGGTTACCTGTCCCCATCATCGCATAGATACTGGCCGTAATAACGGCAACGATTTCAGGACTAATGCCCTCAGCCTCTACCGCCATGGAAGCTGCAGCTGAAGTTTCGATTGTTGCTTCAACTGGCTTTTTCTTTTTTTTCTTAGCCTTAGGCGGCTCAGGCTTACCAAATACTGAGTCAAAAAAGCCCACGTTAACTATCCCCTTTCTTGCCATCCGAAAGTGTAAGCGAGAGAATTACAACGGAATATTGCCGTGCTTTTTGGCTGGTCGTTGTTCGCGCTTACTAGCCAGCATGTTGAGGGCGGTAATAATCCGCGGTCGGGTTTCTTTGGGTTCGATAACTTGGTCAACGAAACCTCGTTCTGCCGCTTTATATGGGGTTGCAAAGTCTTCCACATATTTTGCCGTTTTTTCTGCGGCGTCAGCATCATTACGGAAGATAATATTAGCAGCGCCCGCTGGCCCCATAACAGCAATTTCGGCACTCGGCCACGCCAAAACCTGATCGGCCCCCAAGTCCTGAGAGCACATAGCCAGATAAGCACCACCATACGCTTTACGGGTAATGACAGTAACCTTGGGAACAGTGGCTTCACAATAAGCATACAGCATTTTAGCGCCATGACGAATAATGCCGCCATACTCTTGGTCAGTGCCTGGTAGGAAGCCAGGAACATCAACAATATTAACTACCGGCAGGTTAAAAGCATCACAAAAACGAATAAACCGTGCAGCCTTATCAGACGCATTAATATCAAGGCAGCCAGCCATAACATTAGGCTGATTAGCAATAATGCCTACAGGCTGTCCGTCAAAACGAACAAAGCAAGTGATGATATTTTGCGCATAATGGGCATGCACTTCATAGAACTCGCCATTGTCAACAATGGACTTAATGACATCTTTCATGTTGTATGGTTGATTCGGATTATCTGGCAAAAGGGTGTTAAGACCGTCATCCATCCGGTTGGCATCATCGCCAGTTTCGACAATTGGCGCCTCATCTAAATTATTACTTGGCAAAAAGCTTAAAAGATAACGAACTTGCTGCACGCAATCGTCATCATTTTCAGTTGCAAAATGAGCCACACCAGAAGTCGCGTTATGGGTCAGAGCACCACCTAACTGCTCAGCAGTTACTTCTTCAGCGGTAACAGACTTAATAACCTGTGGGCCAGTAATAAACATTTGACTGGTATTCTTCACCATGTAGATAAAGTCGGTAATCGCCGGAGAATACACTGCGCCACCAGCACAGGGTCCCATGATTACTGAAATTTGGGGAATAACACCCGAAGCTGCAGTATTCTGATAGAATATCTTTCCATAACCAGATAAAGCATCTATGGCTTCTTGAATCCGTGCGCCGCCTGAATCATTAATACCAATTAAAGGAGCACCCATTTTAAGAGCCAGTTTTTGTACTTTTACAATTTTGTTGGCATGCATTTCGCCTAAGGAACCACCAATTACCGTAAAGTCTTGCGCATATACATATACCAAGCGGCCTTCAATCGTGCCATAACCTGTTACTACGCCTTCACCTGGTGATTCTACATTCTCCATACCAAAGTTAGTGCAACGATGACAAACAAATTGATCCAGTTCAACAAAAGTACCAGCGTCCAACAGTTTTTCAACACGTTCCCGGGCCGTTAACTTACCACTGGCATGTTGTTTCTCAATACGCTTTTGGCCGCCGCCTACTTTAACCTTTTCCTGGCGTTTTTTTAGATCGTCAATTTTTTCCTGGATTGTAGCCATTTAGAAAAACACCTCCATTACTTGGGAACTATTTACGTTCAGACAGTTCTAATAGAATCCCGCCAGTAGCCTTCGGATGAACAAATGCAATACTGGCACCGCCAGCGCCATAGCGTGGGGTTTCGTCGATTAGTCGAACGCCTTGTTCTTTAAGATCAGCAAGCGCAGCCTCGATGTTGTCAACACGAAGAGCAAGATGTTGCATGCCCTCGCCATTCTTTTCAATGAATTTAGCAACTGGTCCATCAGGAGAAGTTGATTCCAACAGCTCAACTTCACTGTCGCCACAAGGAATAAAGCAAACTTTCACTTTCTGCTGTTCAATAACTTCTTCGCCCATCGCCGTCATACCAAGCACGTCAGTGTAAAACTTCTTGGCTTGTTCCATATCTTTTACCGCAATCCCGATATGGTCAACTTTGAGAACTTGGAATTTGCGAGCATTAACACCGCAATTACAATCTTGGCACATATTCCTACCTCCTGTTACAAATTCGATTGATCAAGCCAATCTTTATATATGATACCATATTTTAATATCTGGTACTATAAATTCCCATTATTTTTTTATTTTATTAACGCAATACTTGGCGCAACAAATTAGCAACAACACTATATGGATCCCTTTCCCGCCTTTCAACAGCTGCCACTACAGCAGTAAACTCACCACTGCTTGTAATATTTTTAAGTATGTACCTGCCAATTTGTTCATCAAGTAACGCCATCAACTCATTTTTGGTTCGTTTTGTGCGCCGCATAGACAGTTGATCCGATTTCTGCAAATAGCTGATATGTTCTTCCACAGCAACAAGCAGTTCAGTAATGCCTTCGCCCAGACTTGCGACAGTTCGTTTGACTGGCGGTCGCCAGTCAACCCTGGTTTGATTCAATTCAAGCATCATCTCAATCTCAGTGTTTAACCGTTCGACGCCTTCCCTGTCTGCTTTATTGATGGCAAATATATCGGCAATTTCCAAGATACCGGCCTTAATGGCCTGGATGTCATCGCCAAGACCAGGCACTAATACAACAATCGTAGTATCGGCTGCTTTGATAACATCAACTTCAGATTGTCCAACGCCTACTGTTTCAATAAATACAATATCTTTACCAGCTGCATCCATTATTTTGACTGCCTCGGCTGTCTTTCGGGACAGACCACCCAGACTACCTCTTGTGCCCATACTCCGAATGAAAACCCCTTCATCTAAAGTAAGTTCATTCATACGAATACGGTCACCTAAAATAGCACCGCCGGAAAAAGGGCTAGTTGGATCCACAGCAATTATCCCCACAGTCTTGCCTTGACGACGATATTCTTTGGTCAACTTATCAGTAAGTGTGCTTTTGCCAGCGCCTGGAGGACCAGTAATACCAATAACATGCGCTCTTCCCGTGTGAGGATAGAGCTGTTGCATAATTTCGACCGCTTCATCATATTCATTTTCTACAGCTGTGATAGCGCGGGCCAGGGCCCGTTTGGATCCGGCCAGCACTTGTTCAACAATATTCATCCTTATCACCCGCCTGTACCTGCAAACTGCTACTATTTTACGTTAGTTTGGATGAACTCAATAATAGCACTAGTCGTAGTGCCAGGCGTAAATACTTCAGCTACACCAGCTGCTTTAAGACCAGGAATATCGGTATCAGGAATAACACCGCCACCAACAATGAGTACATCACTCATATCTTTTTGCCTGCATAATTCAACAATGCGTGGGAAAAGGTGGTTATGTGCACCAGATAACAGACTTAAAGCAATAACAGCTACATCCTCTTGCAAGGCCGCTTCAACAATTTGCTCCGGTGTCTGCCTAAGACCAGTATAAATTACTTCAAAGCCGGCATCGCGGAGAGCGCGTGCTACGACTTTTGCGCCGCGGTCATGACCGTCCAGACCAGGTTTTGCAACCAATACTCTAATACGTTTTTCCATCGTTGTCCCTCCTACTCAGCTTATAGACTTACATGCGCTTGGTATTCACCGAACACTTTGCGCATTATGCCACAGATTTCTCCAAGAGTTGCATACGCCTTAACGGCATCCAGAATCAGCGGCATAAGATTAGTACTTTCATCTTTGCA
>JAGGAA010000020.1 GCA_017889675.1 Bacillota bacterium
CTAATTCAATAATCATATAGCTGATTCCCTCCTAACATTATTTCATTCGCGTTACAAATTGGTAATTCCTTTCGATTGTTGAATTTTAGCAAAAAATCATGTAGATATTAAGAAAAATCGCTAACGCAGTCCTTTGGCTTTGAGCACATCAGATATCCAGTCAATTGAATGCAAAGAGAGAGGTTTTACTTTTGGCATTGCCCCAAAAGTAACAAAAGGTCTAGGCCCAAAGCCTCCAAAAGCTGAAAAGCCGGACGATATTCCTAAAATCCGTAAACTCGCTAACGCTCAGACAGTACGGATTTTTTAACGGAATACCGCCCGGCTTTTCTCCTGCGGAACGCTTTTTCCGGCAAAAGCCAAGGGGTTACGGAGTTACGAGGGCAGCCAGACGTAAACAGTACGGTCACCTGACAACCCTTGTTTTATAAGGAATCCACGACTCCCCAAGCTTATATTTTCTTATGTCAACAGAATTACGTTATAAATTCTGGTAGACTAAAAAATAGCAGAGATTTACAGCCTCTACTATTTTTAAGCTTGCATTCTATTATTATGCAGCTACTACTTCCTTTCGGCCAATAAATCATAGGTGAAGCCTTGTACAACTTCTGCCTGGATAATATCTCCAGGCAACAAACCCATAGCGTTTTCTACATAAATACAGCCGTCGACACCCGGCGCCTCCCGGTACGATCTGCCAAAGGCCACACTAGGCTGTTCCTGATTATATCCCTCAATTAATATTGTCAGCATTTTCCCTTCCATATCATGATTTAACTCTTCAGAAATTTGGCATTGCAAGGACATCAGTTCATGATAGCGTTCCTCTTTGACACTGTCAGGTACTTGATTCTCCATAACACCAGCAGGTGTATCCTCTTCTTGGGAATACGTAAATATTCCCACTCGCTCAAACTTTTGCTCAAGCAAAAAGGTTTTTAATGACTCAAAATGTTTATCTATCTCACCAGGAAAACCAACAATAAATGAAGTACGAATGGTTACCCCGGGAATAACAGCACGAATTTTCGTCAGTAATTTTTCAATATCAGATCGTGTGTCACGACGATTCATAGCCGACAGTATTTCGTCATCAGCGTGTTGCAGCGGCAGATCAATGTAGTTACAAATTTTCGGCTCAGTGGCAATAAATTCAATAAGTTCTTCATTAAAGTATTTAGGATAACAATACAGCAATCGAATCCAAAAAACGCCTTCAATTTTAACCAGTTCCTTAAGCAGATTCATTAGTTGTGGCTCATCGTAACGATCACGCCCATAGCTTGTTGTATCCTGAGCAATAAGGTTGATTTCTTTTACTCCCTGCTCAGTAAGTTTTTTTACTTCATTTACTATTGATTCTATTGGACGACTTCGGTATTTGCCACGCACCAGCGGAATCACACAATAGGAGCAGCAGTTGCTGCATCCTTCCGCAATCTTTACATAAGCGCTATAAGCTGGAGTAGTTGTAATTCGCGGCATAGTTTCATCATATAGTGTATCTGTTTCACCAATAAGCAAAACCCGTTCACCAGCTAGTACAGCATTAACTGCTTCCATAATACGATGCCATGCACCGGTCCCAACAATCGCGGATATTTCCGGTAGTTCATCTAATAATTCCTGTTGGTAACGCTGGCCTAAGCAGCCAGCTACGATAACACCCCGACATTTACCATCTTTTTTATACTCAGCCATCTGCATAATGGTTGAGATAGATTCCTCTTTCGCAGAATCTATGAACCCACAGGTATTAATAACTAATAGTTCAGCATCCTGAGGATTATCAGTAATATGAATATTATTATCAGCCAAAATTCCTAACATTATCTCAGTATCGACAAGGTTTTTGGCACAGCCTAAACTAACAAATCCTACTGTAAGCATTACGTGCTCCTCCTAATTTATCTGATGACCAAATTATTCTATATACAACGTGTTAAAGAATTTTGCAGATAGATGATGTGTTTCTTACTTTATCCCCAAACGTGCTTGTTGTACCCATTTATCTAATATTTTGCGCTGCTGTTCAGGAGAATACATATCATGATTGTCCAGCAGCTTTAAATTTTTAGTGGCATATTCTCGATACGTTGGTGTTTCTGAGTTGGTCGGCATAAAATAAAATTTATGTTGAGCCATAATGGAAAGCGCATCCTCCTGAGTAAGCCAATCAATAAACTGTTTTGCCTCAACCGTGTGAGCAGCGCCTCTAACTAAGCCTACCCCTGTCAATAAAAATGCGGTTCCCTCCTCAGGATAAATAATTTGTACAGGAAAACCATCTTTAACATAACGCATAGCTTCACTATGCACAGATATGGCTAGATCAACCTCTCCCATGCTAGCCATTCGCGCTGGTGTCGCCAAAAATTTGGCATACTGCACAACCTGTGGATGAATTTTTTTAAGAAAGTCTAATGTTGGCTGCTCGCCATTAGCTGCAACTAGCGTATATAAAAGATTAGCAGCAGCATCTGCTGCAAGAAAATCGGTCAACCCCAATCTCTGGTTAGCGTCTGACGGCAAATCAGACCATTTGGATGGTTTTTTCATAGTTACATTCAGATAATCTCGATTGATTGCAAAAATTACAGGATCATACCAAACGCCTACCCAATAGCCGTCAGTATCCTGAAATCTATTTGGTATTATATCAGTGTATTCTGATTGGTACGGTATCAGTAGTGCATTGTGTCGCGCCTGCTTTAATGTTTTACGGTTAGCAAGAATAATATCTGCTTGCGGAAGTCTTGATTCTTCTGTTAGTCGACTAAGCAAATCCCTTTCCGTAAGCGGTGTAATAGTAACTCTGACCTTTGCGACCCTTTCGTATTCTTGAGCTAATACTTCTACCTGCTCAATCGGCAGGGTGGTATAAACAGAAACCATTGGTAAACTGCTTTTATCTTGTTTTCCTGCATAACCGATAAGGTACGTAGCACCTGTAATCAATAGTACCACCATAAATGACATTACTAATAATGGTAGATAACGTTTCATACTTTACCCCCATGGTCGATCTTTCTTTACTGCGGAATAGTTACTATAATTAACAACTACGGCAAACATATATACTATAACTTTAATTTCTTCTTTATGCAAGTCCTAATCCCTGCTATGCAGAAAATATAACTTATTTTAAAAAATAGCGCCTTATGCTAGAATTAAAGGTATGAAAGGAGTGTTTCACTTTGACAGAAAAGCCTTCATCGTTATCTTTTCTTCACCCGGATTTGACCACCCGCTTAATTATTGTCATACTATTTTTGCTGATTATTGCTCTTGGTAATGTATTTGGCATCTACGATGGAATGGTAAATAATAACCCTACTGCTGCCTTTAATTCTTTTGTTGCTCTGCTGCTATATGCTATTCCAGCTTTTGGATTATTCCAGCTTAAACGTTGGGCTCGCATGTTTGAGTTAGTTTTGTCGATATTATTTGTAATAATCGGCCTTGTAATCATGTTTGGTTATAGCGTAACCATGGGGATTATAACCCTTGTCCCACATGGTTTAATTGCCATATACCTTGTATCAAATGACTGTCGGCGCGCATTTGGTCTCAAAAAAGAAGCCTAAGTTTTATCTAGGCTTCTTTTTTGTTCCTTTATTTCTGGAAGACTTTACGCTTCGAGTCTTATTCAGCATTTTTTCTTTTTTCACGTCAGTATTAGGCTGCTTATTACGGGGTGGCCGGATTAAACAGTTAGGTTCATATCCAATTAAATCCTGTCGGCCTGCGTTACTAAGTGCTTCATAGACAAGATTGTAGTTTTTAGGATCACGGTATTGCAACAACGCCCGTTGCAGCCTTTTGTCATGGGGATTCTTGGCAACATTGACTTTTTCCCCAGTCAATGGGTGCATTCCCGTATAGTACATGCATGTTGATAAACTTCCCGGAGTTGGAATAAAATCCTGTACTTGCTCTGGGCGATAGCTGGTATCACGAAGAAATTCAGCCATTTCAATAGCTTCTTTTAGTCCAGCTCCCGGATGGCTGGACATAAAGTAAGGTACTAAATACTGTTTCTTACCTAACTCAATATTAATTTGTTCATACGCTTTTTTAAATTTTAAATATGTATTTTTACCAGACTTACCCATTAAATTTGTAACTTTTTGTGAAATATGTTCAGGAGCGACCTTTAGCTGACCACTAACATGGTGCTCACATAATTCTCGTAAAAATTCCATATCATTGGCAGCTAACAGATAATCGTAACGCAGTCCTGACCGAACAAATACCTTTTTTATCCCTGGAATTTGTCGAATTGCTCTAAGTAATTCCAAATAGTCATGATGGCTGGTGTTTAAACTCTTGCAGGCATTAGGAAATAGGCATTGCTTGCCGCGACAGGTTCCTCTTTCTGCTTGCTGCTCACAGGCAGGTTGGCGAAAATTAGCTGTAGGACCCCCGACATCATGGATATACCCCTTAAAATCAGGTAGCTGCACGATTTGACCAGCTTCGCGCACTATTGATTCCTGGCTACGACTTTGGATCATTCTCCCCTGATGGGCATATAAAGCACAAAAAGAACAACTCCCATAACAACCCCGATGACTAACAATACTAAACTTAATCTCCTGGATAGCTGGAACACCGCCAGCAGCACTATACGAAGGATGATACGTACGCTGATAAGGTAAATCATATATTTCATCCATATCTGCAGTGGAAAGCGGCATAGCAGGTGGGTTCTGCACTACATAGTTTTCCCCATGCCCCTGCACTATCGTTTTTCCTCGAATAGCATCCTGCTCTAAGTATTGGGTTTTAAAAGCTTCCGCAAACTGCACCTTATTTGCAGTAACATCTTGATAACTCGGTGTTTTGATATAGTCCCACAAATGGTCGAGTGATTCTGTAGGATAACACGTTCCTGGTATATCCCTGATATTTTCAATAGGTATGCCGGCAGATAATTGCGCGGCTAACTCTTTAATCTGGCTTTCGCCCATACCATAAATCAACAAATCCGCTCTACTATCAATCAGAATTGATCGTCGCACGCTATCTGACCAATAATCATAATGAGCAAATCTTCTTAAACTAGCTTCGATTCCACCAATAATAAGCGGCGTATGCTTCCAAATTTCCTTTATTCTATTGCAATAAACAATTGTCGCCCGCTCCGGTCTTAATCCAGCCTGCCCCCCGGGCGAATAGTTATCTGTACTGCGGTATTTTTTAGCTGCCGTGTATTTATTAAGCATAGAATCAAGGTTGCCAGCTGAGACTAATATTCCTAACCGCGGCTTACCTAAGCGTTTAAAATCAGCCGTCGAACGCCAATCAGGCTGAGCAATTATCCCAACTTTATACCCGTACTTTTCCAGCAACCTGCCAATAATTGCAGGACCAAAGCTGGGATGGTCAACATAAGCATCTCCGCTTATAAAAAGAAAGTCCAACTGCTCCCAGCCTCGTTTAGCCATATCCTCCTTGGTCATTGGTAAAAAGTTTGTCATGTTGCTAGATTTACCTCATTCCTACTGTGTAATTCCTGTCAGTGTAAATGTTTTGACCACGACTTCACCATTACCACCAATTTTACCCACTGGGCTGCCGTTATACATTAAATCCACAACCCCGGCATTGCCAAATTTGATTGACAGTTTATTCGCGGCTTCCCAAGTTATCGATTGACCATTTTTAGGAGTACCTTCATATATCTCTTTACCGTCTGCTATTATTTGTGTCCAACACGGAGCACTATATTTAGCAGTTACAATCACTTTGCTTGCCGAATTTGCGGGAGCTGCCGATTGAGCCGTTGGAGTCGGCTGAGAACCCTGCTGCCCCTTGGCCTGTTGTTGCTGGTCTGCAGAAGGTGGCGCTACCGGGGCAGGTTGGTGGCTACTTGATGTCCACCAAGTTACGCCAGCTACTATGACAGCTGCCAAGGCTGCTACCGTGAGCCATTTCGTCAAGCCACGGTTCTTGGCACCGGCGTTTCCATCACTTGGAGATGGTTTTACTGGTTCTACAACTTGCTGTTGCTGCGCCTCGGTAAGTGCATTATCATTTGTCTGTTCTTTATTTTTGCGATATAACTCCATTATTGCTTGAGGATCAAGCCCCAAAAAGGCAGCGTAGTTGCGGATAAACCCTCTTAAATACACTTCACCGGGGATAATATCATAGTTACCCTCTTCAATAGCGTTAAGATACAGCGCCCTAATACTTATAGCACTTTCAACATCTTTAATTGATAAGGCTTTTTTTAAACGTTCAGCGCGCAAAGATTCCCCTACTGTTTGCAAAACAACTACCTCCTCAACTGTTGTAAGTATTGGATTATCATTTCTATCGCTTGCTCCATATTATCAGCATTTATCGCTGCATCATAGTCGTCTGTACTACTAACTTTCTCATAACCGTACATTGGATCATAATATTCTACAAGCAAGGTCTTAACAACCGCTCGAATTTGCCCTGCATTAAATTCATTTATCAACTTATCGGTTTTTGCATTGCCTAGTCGGCGGCGTAATGACGTAATACTACCGACTATTGCATCTTTGTTATCATGGTAAACATCGATATATTCTGCTATCAATCGATCTGCCCTTATTTCAAGACTAGCAGATACCAGTAGCTTTTTGCCCTGCTGCATAGCGCTAAATAGACATTCAGGTAGATATACATTACCAATACGTTTGCTTTCACATTCAACTATTATATACGGCTGCTTATTTAGCGCATCAAGCTCTTTTAGTAAATTCGCATCAAAATTTTGCGCTGTTGCTGACCTGCCTAGACCTATTTGTCCAAAAACTGATCCACGATGATTCGCTAAACGCTCCAGGTCAATTACCGGGATATTGCGTTTAGCTAATTGCTTTAAAAGCAATGTTTTTCCTGTTCCTGTCGAACCACAAAGAACTATTATTGTCGGTTTTACTTCAAATTGTTTCAACCTGTCCAAAACATATTGACGGTACGCTTTATATCCGCCCACCAGCTGTACAGCTGGAACTCCCATCATTTCCAGCACGCTTACGATTGATTTAGAACGCATTCCCCCTCGCCAGCAATATACAATAACGTTTCGTTCTTTTTGGCTAAGCTGGCGAATTTGCTCAATGATATTCGGCAATTTTGCCGAAACAAAAGATAGCCCAAGATTTTTAGCATCTTCAACACTAACTTGTCTATAGATAGTTCCAACTTCAGCCCGTTCATCATCATTAAATATTGGAATGTTTACGGCACCAGGAATATGCCCGCCTGCATATTCTGCAGGTGAACGCACATCTATAATAACCGTTTCTAATTTCACAGCTTCTGTTACATTAATTATATTGTCCAATATGAATCACCACTACTATTCTGCCCTGTCATAAAATGCTATAAGCATAAAAGCGATTTAATTTTTGAAATATCGAGAATAAACTTGTTCTGATGTCATAATTATTTCTCGTGCTTTACTTCCAATATTAGGACCAACGATTTGCATTTCTTCCATAGTATCAATCAGCCTTGCCGCCCGCGTATATCCAATACGAAATTTGCGTTGCAGCATTGACACAGAGGCTTGACCTGTTTCAAGTACCATGCGCACGGCATCTTCTAAAAGTTCATCCTCAAAATGAGTTGGATCTTCTTTACTGGCGTTTCCAGTTTCAACAGTAGTTATACCATCATTATATTCAGGTACAGCTTGTTCTTTGATATAGACTACTAAATCTTCGACCTCATTGTCAGCAATAAAAGCCCCCTGGACCCTAATAGGTTTAGAAGCTCCTACAGGATAAAATAGCATATCACCCTTTCCTAACAGCTTTTCAGCCCCCGCCATATCTAAAACAGTTCGTGAATCAACCTGTGATGAAACAGCAAAGGAAATACGCGAAGGCACATTCGCCTTGATCGTTCCTGTGATAACATCAACAGAAGGACGCTGTGTGGCAAGAACTAAGTGTAATCCTGCGGCCCTTGCTTTTTGCGCCAGTCGACAAATAGCATCCTCAACATCAACAGGCGCTACCATCATTAAATCAGCAAGTTCATCAATAATAATCAAAATTAATGGAAGTCGCCCATCAGTATTAAGTTCATTATAACGGGTGATATCCCGCACCCCCGCAGTAGCAAAAACTTCATAGCGGCGTTCCATCTCCTGAACCGCCCAGTTTAAGGCTGAGGCTGCTTTCTTGGCATCAGTTACTACAGGAGTTAACAAATGTGGTATACCATTATAACTTGATAATTCCACCATCTTGGGATCAATAAGCACCAATTTAACTTCGTCTGGGCGTGCTTTAAATAATATACTTGTGATAAACGTATTAATGCAAACGCTTTTTCCTGACCCGGTTGCACCAGCAACTAATAAATGCGGCATCTTCGCTAGGTCTGCAACAATTGGCTGCCCGGCAATGTCTTTGCCTAGAGCCACGCTCAGACAAGAAGAAGTACGCTGAAACTCGTCAGTTTCCAAAACATCCCGCAGGGCAACACCAGATAATTCTTTATTGGGAACTTCAATACCTATGGCCGCTTTACCAGGAATAGGAGCCTCAATCCGCACTCCTGAGGATGCCAATTTTAAAGATAAGTCGTCTGCTAGGTTAACTATTTTACTTACTTTTACACCCGGAGCTGGCTCTAGCTCGTAACGAGTAACCGTCGGTCCCTGGCAAGTATTAATAACTCTGGCACTAACCCCAAAGCTATCAAGCGTCTGTTCAAGTATCCGTGCATTGTCGGCAACTTCTTTGGGTACTTTGGTTATACGTGGACGATTAGGTTTTTTCAATAACGACATGGGCGGTAATCTATAATCGGTATTACTATCAGTAATTACCTCGTTAGCTACTGCAAAGACCGGAGTCTGCAGCTGCTGCACAACTGACTCACCATTATCAGTAGGAGTACTGCTTTCTTTTTTGGGCTTCTGTCTAGTAAATTCAGGCTTAGCATCCCGTTGTTGGTCATAAAATGCTGGTTGACTTTTTGTGTCTTCTTGCTCTGAAAAAAGTGTTTCTGCTGACGCAGCAATAGCTTCCCTTGCGGAAGACATACTCTCCACGGCCTTGTTTTGGGCATGGACTAGCGTTTCTGCCAACGACCACGTTGTAGTCATCAGTACTGCGCAAAGCAGCAATGCGGAGAGTACAATAATTGAACCATGTACCCCTAGTAGTTTACGCAATGAAAAAAGCGTCATCCCGCCAGTTAATCCCCCGCCTGCCACCAAACTTTCAGGCAGAATTTCCTGTCCAACCGGAATTCTAATATGATGATAAATTGCTAAAACTACAAAATATAAAAGTAGAACCCCCCAGAACTTAACTGAATAAACAATGGAGCTTTTTGCCACAATGTACTTCAGACCAACTACAAAGAAAACCAAAGGTACAGCTACAGCACCAATTCCAAAAGTATATTTGAGTATCTTGGCTATAAATGACCCGAACGGACCAGCATTTAAACCCATCAGGCTGATTAACGCTAAAATTCCCCCTGTAACCAGGGTAATGCCAACCAATTCGTGCCGCAATTCAGGAGTTAAATGGGTCAACCATTTAGGCAAAACATACCACCTCTAACATTATCATGTTCTACGCAATAATAAAAATCCCTTTATTTTATTCACTTGTTCCTATAAAAGAAAAGCGCTCTCATGGTTATGAGAGCGCTTCAGCAACCGGTTTACACGTAATAACCGTTCCTGGTTGCAATTCACTGCGGAGATAATCAGACGGAACTGTTGTAAGCAATCGGACAACACGAAATTGATTTTGTGATATTTTTTCCGCCATAACCGTTTGGCCTGAGTATTCAAGCTCTTCATACGCTGGCATTGGCTGGTTTTGTCCTGCAAATATAATTTCTTCTGGCACAATTGTCCATAGAATCATTACTGTTTCAGCCCCTTCCCCTCTTTATGAGCTTTGTGGGCAGTAATCAGTTCCTGTAATTTATCTATGGCCTGCGATACACCACCTATCTCGTCAATTAATCCATATTTTACCGCATCGCTGCCACCTACGGAAGTACCAATATCCCTAGACAATTCGCCAGTTTTGAAGAGTAGTTCCTTCCATTTCTTTTCACTGATATTTGAATGTCCTACTACAAATTTGTTGACTCGGTCTTGCATTTTTTCAAGATAATCAAATGAACTAGGTGCCCCAATTACTAAGCCAGTAAGCCGGATAGGGTGAATCGTCATGGTTGCGCTTTCAACAATAAAGGAACATGTTGCCGAAACAGCAATTGGTGCACCGATACTATGACCGCCGCCCAATACTATCGAAACAGTCGGTTTAGACATACTAGCAATCATTTCAGCAATGGCTAATCCGGCTTCGACATCGCCACCTAC
>JAGGAA010000021.1 GCA_017889675.1 Bacillota bacterium
AGAAGGTGTTCAGGTAGAGAGTATTGGCTCCGGTGGATGCGCCCGGCAGCCGCCAGCGCAGTTCGCCGGTTAGCTTATAGCCCTGGTCGCCGCCGCCTTTGCCCTGCGGGTAGGCCCGCACGCCGTCGGCGCCGCCGAGGTAGAGCTTTTCGGAGGAATCAAGGTTTTTACCGGCGAGCTGGCCAGTGAAGCTCAGGTTCAAATTCAGGTTTTGGGCTACTGCCTGCTGGCGCTGCCAAGTGAGCACCGTTTTGGTAAAGTGGCCGTCCGTCTGAGCGGTGGCAGCGTCGGTTGCCAGGGAGGCCGCATCGGTGAGGTCGAGATGGCCCCGGTAGTGGGTAAGACTGAAGGCGCTGGCGCCGCCGCCCAGCCAGGTATCGGCGAAATTGCCAGACAGGCCAATATCTGTTGATGAGTGCCAGCAGTTCGGTGGCAGGCACCGGCGGCTGTCCGTCGATGCGGAAGGCTTTGACCGGAATGGGTTCACCGCCGCCAACGGGGGCGGGTGGTTGCTCTTTTACGGTAATTTCCGGAGCCGGCGCGGTGGGCTGATGGATAGCCGGCGGTTTGACGCTGTCGAGAACGCTGCCGCTGCCGGGCTGCGCTGCAGCGGCCAGGGTGAGCAGCGTGAGGTGGGTGAGCGCGCGTTTAGTGCGGCGAGAAAATGCAGAATGCATAGAAAATTGCTCCTTTATGTAAAAAAATAATATAAATATAAACGAAGTTATGGGTGCTGTCACAGGGCAATCCTGCTGCAATACCATGACAATCCTGCTGTCTTATTTTTACGGACGTTTTTTTTGACGGAATGCCCTGTTCACTATTGCCAGCGGCAAGCCGGGGGTGTGCCGTTGCGGGAGGGGTCTGTTTCGGACAGACCAAAAAGAGCAGCATCACTTTCCGGAGTGATGCTGCTCTTTTTGGTCTGCTATTTTATTTGATGAACCAGTATTCGAGGTCGCTGGCCGCCTTGCTCTGAAAGTCGCGGAGAAGGTTTTCCAGCAGTTTCTTCGTATGTTCCGCGTTGCGGTTTTCATCGATTCTGATAATCGCATAGGTACTGCCAGACCCTCCCCGGCCGGTTTCGCCGTTGGGCTCGGGCAAAGCGCTGTCCTGGTTCAGGCAGTTTATAAGATCGGTTTTGGACCCGATGTTTTTCAGCGTAATCGGCGTGATGCTGACTTTATATTCGGTAGTATCGTCCACCAGGTTTTCCCAATGAAGGATTTTTTCTGCCACTTTGTCGTCGTCCGCTGTGGCAGCCTGGATATCCCTGCCGATTTCCGGCTGATAGATTTTGCGGTACTCAGAGGGCTTTAGCAAAAACCATTTTTTGAAAGTACGGTTGAAATACTTGATGTCAGAGAAGCCGCACCGTTCGGAGATCATGGTGATGCCGCAGCTGGTCTCCAGCAGTAGACGTTCCGCCCGGAACACCCGGATATAGCCCAGGATATCCTGAAAGCCAGCGGCGCCAACCTCCTTAAACAGATGAGAGATGTAGGACTCGGAATAGAACTGACGACGGGAGATGTCCCGCAGGAGGTTTTTGTCATGGTAGTTTTCATAGATATGTTGGATGATGGTGTAATATGTCGTCAGCTTGTCGGCGCTGATGTCCCGGCTGCGATTGTAATACCGATCCAGGGAATATTCTCCGACCAGTGTTTGCATGAGGCTGGCGGTAATGTCTGCTGCCGTTTCGCCTGCCTTGTATCCTCCCCGCAGCAGGTTGTCCATCAGTTGGAGCAGTAGCTGGCGAAGCTGGCCGGTCTGGCCTTTATATTTGGCAAGATCGAAGGATTCGCAGGCAAAGATCACGTAATCAATGTGGGGAAACAAGGCGCGGTAGGATTTGAGGCTGATGTGAAAGAGCGCGACCATGTTGTCGGTTGCATTTTGCCGCCAGATTTTGTGCGAGTCTTCCCGGTTGACGATCACGTAATCGCCTTCGCCCAGGGTAAAGTGTTCAAAGCTTATTTTCACCTGTGCCGTACCCTGGAGGACAAAAATGATTTCAATGGCGTCCTCGTGACAGTGCAGGGGATATTCGTCGATGTGGCAGACAGTCAGGACCACCGGTAATGTATCGTCAAAAGAAATGCTTTCCGTATATATTTTTACACACCTCACAATCTGCGCGGCTGCCTGTCGGTGTTGTCCGGGGCAGCCAGCAGGTACAATGTTGCAATATAAGCTGTAACAGGTACAACGTTTTTGCCGTTCCGATTTATTACTTTTCTTCTTGGTCGCCTGTTAGGCTCCGGTTTATTCCAGCTTCAGGCCGGGCGGCGGCCTGCGGAAGCCACGGGTGATGACCGCCAGGTAGAGCGCGCCCAGTCCGAGCCACAAAAAGCCCAACAGTTTCGCCCGCGGCGACAGGTGGGAACAGAAAGTACAGGTACAGGATGGTGCCAAGGAGGGGGAGCACCAGATACTCTATGGTAGCCTCGGGGGAGCGTCGCTGTTCCCGCAGGTAAAAGTGACAGACCATGGCAAAGCCGGCCAGGGCGCCGAAGCTAATCATCTTCATTCACCTGCCAAACATAAGTTACGATTGTCTTATCTATTTCATTAATTCTCCGCAATACTTGATTTTTCTTTCCTTTTTCCATAGTCGTATGAAATTTTTTTCTAATAAATAGGGGATCTGTGTTAAAACTATCCCCAAAAAACCGCTAAACCGATGAGATTTAGCGGTTTTTTCATGTTTCGAAGAAAGAGAAATGCTTTATTATATCATTACAAACAGAAGCAAAAAGAACGTCCCGTGCGCCAAGAAGCGCACGGTATATAGCGGGTGTGAATCCCGCCTGGGAAGGCCTAAACAGCCATCTCCAGTTTATAGTATTCTTTTATGGTAATACTCTGAATATGGCTCATGATCTTTCCCTCCATAAGATAAGACTTGGCTTGTGCCAAGTCCTTTAGGACGCCAGCAGAAGCCTTAGTCGTTCAATCCAGGGAAGTTATACTTTCCATCTGGAAAATAAAAAATTCTCTATACAAATTGTACAGAGAATTTTTGGGGATTTATATTACCCACCGGGTATCTTTTAGATGGTTTTTTAGTCTTACGCTGGCGCATTTATATCAGCCACGCATACTCCTGCCGGCAATCCACCATGTAGTCGATATATACTTTGTCATCCTTGATCTTATAAATAAGCAAATATCGTTTGTCAACAATCAGCTTTTACTACTGCAATTCCTCCAACGTCAACAAAAAAACGAAGCACTAAGCTACACAGCTTGACTTCCTTGATTATTTTATTCCGTTTGATTCATTGCCCCCTATTATACAAAACCCATTAAAAACCTACAGAAAATTGCAAGTAATTAAGCGGAAATGTAGATTGCTGAAACCAATATGAAGAGTTATACTTAAAATAAGAAAATTATAACAAATCAAGGAGGAATATATTTGTTTAACACAAATAGTTTGAAAATTAGACTAATTATTTTACTGGTGGTATTTGCTTTTCTTCCGGCTTGTATCAGTGGTATTATCAGTGGATATATGAATTCACAGTCAATTATTGAATCGAAAATAGTGGCAAATCAAAGTATGGCTAATTTAGTTGGTGATGAAATTGATTTACTGCTGGAAGAATCACGCAAGGAAACAGAGATACTAGCTGCGACGCCAACAGCCAAGTCAATGGATGCGACTGCTGTTAAAGAATTAATTTTAGGAGCGCAAAAGAATAATCCAAGTTTTGAACTTATTGTTGTTATGGATACAAAGGGGAATCAAATTGCCAGAACTTCAGGCACACTGACTAATCGTGCTGATAGAATTTATTTTCAAGAAGCTATGAAAGAGCATACCTTTTTCACCGATGTATATATTTCAGCTTTTACGAAGGCGCCCTGTGTGACAGTTGCTGTTCCTGTTAAAAATACTATGGGACAGGTTGTTGGTGTTGTAGCTACTGATGTTAGCCTGAAGGTAGTATGGGATATCATTGATGTTGTGCAGGTTGGAGAAAAAGGCTATATTGATGTTGTTGATAATAAAGGAACAATTGTTGCCCATCCTGATAAAGAAAGGGTACTACAAAAGGAGTCCTTTACTACTTATGATTATGTAGCTAAGGTCATTGAGGGCCAGCGTGACTGGATGCAAGGCGTATCGACACGTGGTGAGCAGTCACTTATTGTATACTCGTCAATAGTTAGAAATAAATGGGGCGTTATTGTCCAAGAACCTATGAGCGAGGTTATGGCTTCTGTTATTCATTCGGCTGTGGTGACAGGCGTAATAACCCTGGTAGCCGTACTTATTGCACTTATTAGTGCTTACTATGTAGCTCGTAGTATTGTTCGTCCTTTGGAAAAGTTAGTGAATGCTGCAGATAGAGTAGCAAATGGAGATTTGGGACATAGTATTGAAATACAAGGCGTAGCAGAGATCACTAAACTCAGTGAAGCTTTTGATGCCATGATAAAAGCCTTGCGGCGGCTTGTAGCCACAACCTCGGCTACGGCTGAAACCGTATCCGCTTCTTCCGAAGAGCTGGCGGCTTCTTCAGGTGAGGTCGGCAAGGCAGCTGAAGAGGTGGCTATTACTATTCAAAGTGTGGCTGAAGGAGCTAACAGTCAAGTGAACTTAGCCGATCAGTCTGCACAGGTTATCCGCGATATGGTTGAAGCCATCTCCAATACCAGCAAAGCTGCCGATTCAGTAGCGGCAGCTTCTGAGCAGAGTGAACGGGCAGCCGAAACTGGTTCCAAGCAGATTGACATGGCTGTTACCAAGATGAACGAAATTCAGCAAGATTCCAATCAGGCTGCGCAGAAGGTTCATGCACTTGGGGAGAAGTCACGGCAAATTGGACAAATTGTGGACGTTATTACCGGTATTGCCGGACAAACCAATCTGTTAGCCCTCAATGCGGCCATTGAAGCAGCAAGAGCAGGCGAGCAGGGACGCGGTTTTGCTGTAGTGGCAGACGAGGTGCGTAAGCTGGCAGAGCAATCGGAGACCGCGGCACGGGAGATTGCAGGGATTATTCAGGCCATTCAGGCCGAAACAATAGAAACTGTTGAGGCGATTGACAAAAGTGGTCGGGAAATATCTTCTGGGGTAACAGTAGTAGCAACCTCGGGTACGGCTTTTAAAGAAATTCATGATGCCATTAAAAACGTACGTGAGGAAGTTGTCCGTATCGTAGCCTTGACAGGGGAACAGCAGCAGCGCAGCGGCCAAGTAGAATCTGCTGTTAACAGCATTGCTGCTTCGGCCCGGCTTAACGCCGTCAGCTCTGAACAGGTAGCAGCTGCTAGTCAGGAGCAAAATGCCAGTGTTCAGGAAATTACCGCAGCATCGTCGGCCTTAGCCCAAATGGCGGCTAAATTACAACAAGCAGTTATGAAATTTAAGCTTTAGTTATAAATAGGCAGCCTATAATCCTGCAAGGTATTGATTTTGCTAGGGTTATAGGCTTTTTGTTTTTGAGATGGGCGAGGTAGTATTACAATAGGGCGGCACTCTACCCTGAACGATGTAATCTTACAAAACATCATATTCCTACTTCAGAAAACTTCAGTAATGTGCAAAAAAAATAACCGGCGTATAGGCCAGGTATATTACAATGTTTTACGAATTTCGTTGTCATATTTGACATTGCGTTGGAGCAGGAAGTTTATATCGTCGGCTACTGTGTCCAAACATCAAAACCATATCCTATGACGCTAGGCCATGCCACGATTGCGGAAACTTTAGACATATACGGCCACCTGTTGCCGGGAGATAATCAGACAGTAACGGCGGCAGTAGCAGATTATTTAGCGGGTTTATAGGAAACTGAACAAAGGCGCCATCGATAAATACGCTGGCGCCTTGCTTTTGCAGGAAAGGGTTTCCTTTTTATCGAAGTGAGTATAAAATAATCTAAAAGGAAACTGAAATGTATGAACAAGCTATAAGTGCATTAGAAAGAATTATTATTGGGTTAATTAAAATCGAATCAATGAACTGTACGGTCCTGGTGCAAAGCCATTAGCCTTGGTTAATGTTTATATATATAAAGGAGAATTGACTTGCAAAACAAAGTGCTTTTAAATCGTGGAATGGAATTTGCGGCTAAAGAAGATTTTCTACGGGCAGCCAATATATTTCAACAACTAATTGAAGAAGATTCTAATGATGCTGTGGCATATAATTGTTTAGGTGCTATGCAAAATAGAATGAACCAATTTGAAGAAGCTGAAAAATCACTACGTCATGCTCTTGAGCTAGTTCCTGAAAATATTGATGCTTTATGCAATATGGGAGCATTATTTATCAGTACTCATCGTCTAGAAGAGGCAAAGGTTTATTTAGAGAAGGCTATCCAAATGAACCCTAACTATCCGGAGGTACATAGCAATTTAGGGCTCATCCAAATGGCACAAGGGGCATTTGTAGATGCTGAGCATTCCTTTCAGCGCGCTATTAAGTTGAAACCAAATTGTGCGGCGATATTTAATGATTTAGGCTTAAATCAGACAAAAAGGGAGCTATTAGCAGAAGCAGCAAGTTCCTTTCGACAGGCCATTGAGCTAAAACCTGACTTTCCGGAAGCTTATAATAATCTAGGTATCGTTCTAAAGGACATGAATTGCATAGAAGAAGCTGCAAAAACTATTTATCATGCAATTAAGCTAAATCCCAATTATGCAGAAGCTTTTAATAGTCTGGGAGCTGTTTTGATGGATGCTACCTACAACGAAGTAGCAGAGAAATGTTTTTATCGTGCTATCCGGTTAAGACCTAATTATCCGTCAGCCTATCATAACCTTGGTGTTTTATTTACCAATACAAATCGTTTTGAAGAAGCGGAGAATTGTTTTTGTCAAGCTATTAAACTTAACACTAATAACGCGCAGACGAAATTTTCTCTTGCAACTTTATATTTACTTCAAGCACAATATGGAAAAGGCTGGGAAAAATATAATGAAGCAAGGAGGATGCAACACAGTCATGTTCAACCGGATATACCTCGCTGGGAGGGGGGGAATCTTGCCCAAAAAACAATTTTGCTTTATTACGAACAAGGGTTAAGAGATACAATTCATTTTGTTAGGTATACCCAGTTGATTTCAAAATTAGCAGAACGAACTGTTTTATGGGTTCAGAAACCATTGCAACGTTTGATGCAATCATCGTTTCCTTCTATGGATATTCATGGCACAGAAGATATAGGGGAAATACCGCCAGGAAAATTTGATTTCTCTTGTCCATTGCCAAGCCTACCTATGGTTTTCAATACCTCTCAAGAAAGCATTCCCCAAACTATTCCATACATAAAAGTATGCCCAGAGATTTCGGAAAAATGGAGTAAAATTAAGCAGTTAAATAATAATATTCCTTTTCGAGTTGGCGTAGTATGGGCAGGAAATCCAAAACATCAAAATGATCATAACCGATCCATTCCCATTGAAGTATTTGCTGATTTGTTTGCTGTCAAAGAAGTGACATGGGTTAGTCTACAAGTCGGGGAAAAAGAAAAAGATTTAGAGAAAGTTCCTTACAAAGTAGTCACTTATACTGAAAAAATAAGTGACTTTGCTGATACCGCTGGATTAATGACTTACCTTGATTTGGTCTTAACTGTTGATTCTGCTGTAGCTCATTTGGCAGGAGCAATGGGGAAACCGACATGGGTTCTTCTGCCGTTTTCTCCTGATTGGCGATGGCAAATAGATCGTGAAGATACCCCTTGGTATCCAACTATGAAATTGTTTCGTCAGCGTAAGGCGGGAAATTGGCCAGAAGTATTGGTAAGAGTCAAAAACGCATTATTTGCACTAATTTCAAAGTAAACATACTAATAGGGGGAGCCCAATTTCAGCTTTGGTTTGGGGTGGGCTTTTTTATTTTAACGAAATATTAATAAACCTCTAACCAATCACCAATATTTATGTTGTATTATAAAGTTAAATACTTAGTGCTTTCCATATTTTATAAGGCGGTGTTGGCTATGGAGAATGTATCAGATGATTTAAACATAAATTTGACCGAGGAAGAATTGCGGGAATTGTTAGATGGCTTACCCGATATTATTAGAGAATTAGAAGCATGGGCGGCAGCCGAAGGAAAGTTAACCCAAATCAATTGCTATAACTAGGAAGAGATACCTTAGTGCAGGTTGGGTGCTTTGGAATTTGAGGTAAATATACCAATCATTACCTACGTCATACTCACAGTAGTAGTCGGGTAAGCCGTATCCTCCGGGGTGCGGCTTTTTCCAAGATATCCTCTCTTTACGCCTACATAGCAGTACTAGCTATAATGATAATATCTTACCTAATAATGATGGTAGCAATGATGTTAAAGATATTTCTATTAATATAAGACAAAGCCGTCCTACATGGGCGGCTATATCTTTAATCAATCTTTTATGTTACCTCCTGCAATATTATGGTATAATTTATCTTAATCGCTGAGTCAAGACTCTTGCCTCTACAGGCGGCGTCAGTTCAGGTGGAGTAGACTTTCCACCTGAACCCCCGATGTTTCAGCTCTGCTGAAACGAGTTCACTTCTTTGTAGGGAGTTGTGTACGTAAATGGTTAATGAGGTAGACAGGCGACCAAATCCAGAAGAGTTATTGCAAAAAATCCATAAAGAAAATAGAGGGAAGTTAACCGTTTTTCTGGGCGCGGCTGCCGGAGTCGGTAAAACATATACCATGTTGGAAACGGCTCATGACCGGTTGAACGAAGGGGTCAGAGTTGTGATTGGCTGGGTGGAGACACATGGCAGGGCGGAAACTGAGAAAATGGTGGACGGGTTGCCCAAAATTACCCCGAAAGTTCTTGAATATCGGGGTAAGAATTTACTGGAAATGGATATTGACGCAATCCTGGTGCAGAAACCAGAATTGGTTTTAGTGGATGAACTGGCACATACCAATGTTGGCGGCTCCCGCCATGTTAGGCGGTTTCAGGATGTGGAGGAATTATTAAATGGCGGGATTGATGTATATACTACCCTGAATATTCAGCATATTGAAAGCCTGAATGATGTGGTTGCACAAATTACAGGTGTTGTTGTCCGGGAAACGGTGCCTGATTCGTTTATCGAGCAGGCGGACAACATTCAATTGATCGATATACCGCCGGAAGATTTGATTAAACGCCTGAAAGATGGCAAAGTATATGTTTCCGGTCAGGCCGAACAGGCATTGAAAAAATTCTTTCGTCCAGGCAATATCAATGCTTTGCGGGAATTGGCCCTGCGGTTTACAGCCGGCAGGGTTGACCAGGATATGACAGAATATATGCGGTTGCATCAGATTGACGGCCCCTGGCCGGCTGCCGGGCGGGTGATGGTATGTGTCAGTGCCAGTCCGTTTTCAGCCCACCTCATCCGGGCGGCTCACCAGTTGGCGAAAGGGTTGCGGGCTGATCTTCTGGCAGTCTATGTGGAAACTCAGGTGCGTCGTTTTCCCATGGGAGAAAAGGAACGGGATCGAGTTTGGCGCAATTTGCAACTGGCGGAAGAACTGGGTGGTAAAATCGTAACTGTGACCGGAACTGATATTGTTCAGGAAATGTTGGTGGTTGCACGAAACGAAAATGTAACTGCCATGGTCATCGGCAAACCGCGCCATAGTCGTTGGCGGGAATTTTGGCAAGGTTCACTGGTGGATAAGTTGATTCGGCGCAGTGACGGCATCAATGTATATGTTATTCAAGGAACTGCCGAGAAGGAAGAACGTTCCAGCATCAGTACGGCTCTGCCAGATGCACCGACGGTGCCGTGGCTGTTTATTGCCGGGGGGTTATTAATGACGGCAGCGGTAACGGTAGTGAGCTGGCTGGGACGGGAACAATTAGAACAGGTTAATATTGCTTTGCTGTATTTGCTGCCAGTTTTGTTTAGTGCCGTATGGTGGGGGCGGTGGCCATCCTATGTAACCGCTGTGGTTGGTGTTTTGACTTTTGATTTTTTATTTACGCCGCCAGTTATGACATTTGCAGTGAGTGATATCCGTTATCTATGGAGTTTTATAATTTTCCTTGTTGTTTCTTTTTCGATTGGTAGGCGGACAGAATTGTTGCGGAAAGAGGTTCAGCTGGCGCGGCAAAGGGAAACCAGTGTTCGTACGTTATATGATTTTAGCCGTCAAATTGCTGCTGTTATTGATTTAAATCAGATTGCCTGGAATTTTGTTAAGCATACCGGAGTGGCGATTGGCCATAATACGGTTATGTTGCTGCCAGACAATAATAGGAAACTTGTGCTGGCTGGCAAGTATGATGTCGGTGTACCAGAATCACATGGCGATCAGGTTGTTTTGCCAGCTGCGGAATATGCGGTGGCCAGCTGGGTGTTCGTCAATGGCCAGGTTGCAGGACGATCAACAGAGACATTGCCTGGTGCGGATTTTTTATTCATACCGTTGATTGCTGATAGTCGGACGGTTGGCGTATTTGGTATTTGCCTTGGTCAGCAAAAAATTACGCAGGAGGAACGGCAGCTCATTTTTGCCTGGGCAGGTTTGGCTGCTATTGCCGTGGAACGGGTGAAACTAACCGAAACTGCCCGCCAGGCAGCATTGTTAAAAGAGTCTGATCAATTGCGAACAGCTCTGCTTAATTCTGTTTCCCATGAACTTAGGACGCCGTTGGCGGCGATTATTGCAGCCGTTTCTACATTGCTGGACGCCGGCGTTCAATATAGCGCCGATATTCAGCGGGATTTATTAGAGACTGTACAGGATGGGGCCAACCGCATGGAACGGGTAGTGGCCAATCTGTTGGATACTGCCCGTCTCGAAAGCGGGATGCTCCAATTGAAAACAGATTGGTGTGATGTCGAAGATATTGTTGGCACTGCTATCCGCCGCATGGGCGACACAACGCGAAAGTATGTATTGCAAACAAGGTTATCATCCGGACTGCCGCTACTGCGAGCAGATTGCGTGTTATTAGAACATGTCTTGGCCAACTTGCTGGATAATGCATTTAAATATGCACCTCCCGGCAGTGAGATCATCATCGCCGCCGAGCAATGTGGATCAGAAATTGTCGTATCGGTGCAAGATACAGGTTCTGGTATACCGGCGGAAGATGTTTCGAAAATCTTTGAAAAATTTTACCGGGCTCGTCACCAGACGATAAAGGTTGCCGGTACAGGGTTGGGATTGTCCATTTGCAAGAGCATCGTGGAAGCCCATGGCGGGCGAATTTGGGCGAAAAATTGTCCGGACGGGGGAGCAATTGTTTGTTTTACTATTCCTGTTCCGGATGATAGTACAAGGATTTCTGTAAAGGCAGTTGAGTGAAATGACAGAAAAAGCTACAAAAACCACCTGCTGATTTTCAGTTAGGTGGTTTTTTAAAAAAAATTGTCTGAAATACGCTTACTTGCTTTTGGAAAAGACAGGAATGTTGTATAATATAACGATATAAAGTGGACACCTTAAGGAGGATTTGCATGAATACTGAAATTGAAGCAAAGGATAAAGAGCCAGGAGCTAATCCTGCTATGCCTGCTAATTTCATTGAGGTTATCATTAATGAAGATATAAAGACAGGGAAATATGGCAATCGGGTACATACTCGTTTTCCTCCAGAGCCTAACGGCTATTTGCATATCGGTCATGCCAAGGCAATTTGTTTAAATTTTGGTTTGGCGCATAAATATGGCGGCCAATGCAACCTGCGGTTTGATGACACCAATCCCACTAAAGAGGATGTTGAGTATGTGGACTCCATTCAGGAAGATGTAAAATGGCTGGGGTTTGATTGGGATGATCGCAAATATTATGCCTCAGATTATTTTGAAAAAATATATGAGTTGACTGTCGAGCTTATCAACAAGGGGAAAGCTTATGTTTGTGATTTGACTGCAGAAGAAACTCGGCAATACCGGGGTACGCTGACAGAACCAGGAAAAGAGAGTCCCTATAGGAACCGTACAGTGGAAGAAAACCGTACGCTCTTTGAAAAAATGCGTGCAGGTGAATTTCCCGAAGGTAGTCGGGTATTGCGTGCAAAAATCGACATGGCTTCTCCGAACCTGAATATGCGTGATCCTGTTTTATACCGTATTGTACGCACAAAGCACCATCGTACAGGCGATACTTGGTGTATCTATCCCATGTATGATTATGCTCACCCAATTTCTGATTCTATTGAAAATATAACGCACTCTATTTGTACACTTGAATTCGAAGACCACCGGCCTCTATATGACTGGACGCTGGCAACGTTAGGCATTTATCAAAGCAGGCAGATTGAGTTTGCTCGTTTGAATCTAACGAACACCATCATGAGTAAACGTTATTTGCGCCGATTGGTAGAAGAAGGTTATGTTAGTGGCTGGGATGATCCCCGGATGCCGACAATCTCAGGTTTAAGAAGGCGAGGCTTTACCCCTGAATCTATCCGCGATTTTTGTGATCGCATTGGTGTGGCTAAAAGTAACAGTCTTGTGGATGTTGCTATGCTGGAACACTGTATTAGAGAAGACCTGAATATGAAAGCACCACGGGTGATGGGGGTGCTTAAGCCCCTAAAAGTGATTATTGACAACTACCCGGCAGACCAGGTAGAAGAATTAGTGGCAGAAAATAATCCGGAAAATCCTGAGATGGGATCACGGACAATGCCATTTTCCCGAGAAATATATATTGAGCAAGATGATTTCATGGAAGATCCACCCAAAAAATTCTTCCGTTTGGCTCCAGGCAAGGAAGTTCGCTTGAAACAGGCCTATATAATCAAGTGTGAGCAGGTAGTCAAAGACGAACAAACTGGCGAGATCGTAGAACTACACTGTTCTTATGATCCCGATACTAAGAGTGGCAGCGGGATTGACGCCGGTCGTAAGGTTAAGGGTGTGCTGCACTGGGTATCAGCTGCTCAGGCAGTAAAAGCCGAGGTGCGTATCTATGATTATTTGTTACTTGACAGTCAAGACAATGAAGAAGCAGAAGGGGTTACTAAGGATTTTGTGGATACCCTCAACCCGAACTCATTAGAAGTCTTGTCGAACTGTTTACTTGAGCCCAGCATCAAAACGGCTGAAGTGGGTAATAAATTTCAGTTTATGCGGAATGGCTATTTTTCCCTTGATCGAGAATCTACACCGCAAACGCTGGTATTTAACCGTATCGTGTCCCTGAAGGATTCTTGGGCCAAGCAAGGAAACAAATAGCAGTGAAAGACTTTTGTCTGCAGTAATGTTGGCAAAAGTCTTTCTGCAACATCTGAGAGACGGGGTATTAGTACG
>JAGGAA010000224.1 GCA_017889675.1 Bacillota bacterium
TTCCTGTTCATCATGTTATATATTACGTTGAAATGATTATACCGTGTATCAAACTGTAAGTCAAGTGTATTTTATACAAGAGCATTCTTCCGCGAGAACGCTCTTGCCTTTTACAAACATTATCTTTCCTGATACTGTTCAAGCCTGTTTTCATCCAAAATAATAATCTGCTGCTCGGCAAAATCAATGACTTTGTCTTTTTTCATCGAGCTCAGCACCCGGCTCATAGTCTCGCGGGTTGTCCCCACCAAATTGGCTAAATCCTGGCGCGTCATATCAATAGCAATCTGAACACCACCAGCAACCGGATGTCCATACTGCTGGGTTAAGCGCACAAGAATTTGGGCAGTACGCGAAAATGTATCTGACAGCGCCAGTGTTCTAATCTTCATCTGCGCATGGATTAATTTTTTACTCATCACCCGGATAATATGTAAGGCAATACGGCTATTTTCGGTCACTACGCTTTCCAGGTCACTATTTTTTATAATACCGATAACTGAGTCTTCAAGGGCAACCGAAGTGGCTGGATATGAGCCCCGGTTAAATAGCAATACTTCGGCGAAAACCTCGCCATGCCCCAGGATATTAACAATATGTTCTCTGCCATCCTGCGTCATCCGGGTAATCTTTACCTTACCACTTTTAATATAGTGAAATCCCTCGCCAGGCTCACCCTCCATAAAAATAATCATATTCTTCTTGTAGCGTCGTTCAATAGTAACTTTATTAATAGCAGCCAAATCGTTTGGAGCCAATTCCTCAAAAATTGGTATATTCTTTAAATATTCCAATTCCAACAAATATATCTCTCCTCTCGCATCACCAGCGCATTGCTTATTTTAATTTTTTTACGCTTTACTCCATTATATAGGAAAAAGTCCAGCTCGCAAGCTGGACTTTTGTCACCTCAGGCAAAACGGCTACTCTGCTGGGCTGATGGCATCTACTGGGCAAACAGCAGCACACGCACCGCAGTCAATGCAAACACCGGGGTCAATCTCATACTGAGTATCGCCTTCGGAAATAGCCTCAACCGGGCAGACCGGCGCACAGGAACCACATTGGACACATTCAGAACTAATTTTATAGGCCATGGTTTTCCCTCCTTTTGCTTGCGGCCGCCTTAGAGCGGCCTACATTAACTATACTTCTCTGCAACACCTAAGTCTGTGACGAAAATCATGGATTTGTTACTGCCAGCTTACATAGTAGTATCTGCAATTTGGTTTATTTTTAGAAAATTGCCTGTAAGGAAATTGTTGCTTTTTATGATATAATTAAGTATATTTTGACAATATAAAAGGAGATATGCTCATGCGCAACCTTTTTCAACTGATTACTGCTATAGTAGTAGCTGTTCTTCTGACAAATCCAGTTAATGCCGCCTCGATTATCAATGGCGAATATGCCAACTTTGCCCCTGGGCCTGATGATGATGTCAAAGTTATCTGTGACGTTGACGATGACTATGACCGTTTCACGGATTACGCAAACGGCTATTCGTTGCTCGTCCCGCATGGACTGACGGTCGATGCTTCTTTATCGCCGGTAATCACTGTATTGTCAAATGATACTCTGCGTATGGAAATTTTTTATGACAATTTCGCCGGTACTGCAAAAACCAGCGCCGAATATATGAGCTATAGCAACAATTTCATTAATAATACCCGCGACCATACACTGCTCTCAGAAGAAACCTATCAGCAAGACGAACTTGCTATCCACCTGCTACATTGGACGCGCCGTAAACTTGTCCATGTACCTAATGACAAAAACTATTATACCAGTATTGAGATCGCTCCAAATGCAAATGAGGTTTACACAGTTGTTATTAAATCCACCCAGCCTATTGAAAACGCCGCAGAAATCGCTGCCAGCTTCACCCTTACAGAACGCCGGGGAATACCGCACTTTAATCGGCCTACCGGCCAGGGGCACACACCCTTCAATGCCGAAACGCGCGCGTTTTATGATAAGTTTTTCAGTGCAGCCAGCCCATTGCGCTGGGGTATTTTTGAACCGGCCGCACCCCAGACCTTTGAAAAACTGGATATTATAGAACAGCAGCTTAACTATACCTTTCCGGTATTACTTCGCTATCAGTCATTTGATGAAAGGCTGCCTATCCTGGCCCTTAACGCCGCCTATGAGCGGGGGCGCACTGTCGAACTGACACTACAAACCACTTACAATTTTACCGATAACTCTGGTGCTATCTACGACATTTTATCCGGAAAATATGATGACTATTTCAATATATATGCTGAACAGCTAAAAGCCTTTAATCACCCCATTCTCTTTCGCCTAAACAACGAAATGAACGGCGATTGGTGTTGGTATTCAGCTCACTATTATAGTAAAGATGCTGAGCTATATAAAACCATGTGGCGGTATATTCGCACCGTATTTGATAATCACGGTGTTGATAATGTCATTTGGGTATGGAACCCCCATGATATGTCTTTCCCGAATTTTAAGTGGAATCACTATTTGATGTATTATCCTGGTGACGAATATGTGGATGTTATCGGTCTGACAGGCTATAATACTGGTAACTATTTTTCCGGGGAGAAATGGCGCGAATTTGATGGTATTTATCCGCAAGTTTACCGCGACTACGACCAGCATTTTGCCAAGCCATTTATGATTACCGAGTTTGGTTCTAATTCAGTGGGCGGCAATAAGACAGCGTGGCTGAATCGCATGTTTGACCAAATCGGTCAATTTAATAAGATAAAAATTGCTATCTGGTGGAACGGGATTGACTACGATACCAATGGACAACCTGGGCGCATTTATATACTGGACGAAACTGAGGAAACGACAGCTGCTTTCCGGCAGGGCCTCACCAGCTTCAGCCGCCAATAATCGTATGATTGATCACGGTTTTTGACGCTGGCGTTTGATTGACAACATAATAAATTTGCGGGCTTCTACCCGGTTAATGGCTTTGCGGCTCTCCATATCATGGTCAGCTTTCGCCCAAACCGCTGTAAGGCTTTCCCCCAACTCAGCAGCTGCTACTCCTGTTGTTATACTTAGCGGCAACTCCGGTTGGCGCAAATTATGAAGATCACTGTAGTATTTAATATCTTGCTTGATGTCTTTCAGCATATCTGGCGAAACACCTGTTACCAATGCAGCAAAGCGGTCACCGGCGAAACGGGCAGCTATACAACCAGGACCGGCAACCGTTTTAACAATATCAGCAGTTACGGTAATAAGAGTATCACCAGCTGGTTTGCCTAAAAAATCATTAATTACCTTCATCCCGTCAATACTCAGGACAACGATTGCACTATCAGGCTGCGTTTGTTGAGCAGCTATTTTTTTTTCAAACTCTGATTGGGTGTATAAACCAGTTAATGCATCAAGAGCAGGTAAATCTGCTTTGAATTCTTGCACAATCACCGGTTGCTCCGACTTGGGCTCACACTCTGACACCACTGTTGGCACAGGCTCGTTGATTAATGAACTGGCAGGTGGCTGGTTAGCTGTCGTTTTTATTCCTTTGTATGCGGCAACAGCCAAGACCCTGTCAATCACCGCAGCAGGCGTCGCGTCAGCCGGATTAGATATAGTATCCGTATCTGCCGCAATTATCGCGGCTATTTTTCTGACAGCAATAGCTTCCGGAGTCTCTACGGCTGTAGCATCTGCCAATTCTTTTCTTACCGAAGCCGGTTCTTGATCATCAGTAAACAGTAGTCTTTGCCTGTTTGCGGGCATTTTATCCTCGATAGTGATTAACCGCTTTTTATCGGCAACCGGTTTTTGAGGTACAGCGGCTGCCGGTGTTCCCCTAGGTAACTTATGGCGGCGCAGCAAGTAAACCAAGAATAATAGCGGTATAAGACCAATGAAATACACTCCGCCTAACCAGGCTAGCCAGCGGCCGACCTCCTGCTGTTCATAGTTCCGGTCAGAGATATCGCGACCGATACGGCTGCTGCTGCCACCGGTATCACTCTTAATTTTTCCATTATTTTCTACATAACCAAGGGTTATAAAATCATTAGTGCGAAAAGTATGAAATTCGTTACTCACAGCCTCCTGCTCATCAACAGTAACTGCGCTCACCTTTGCAATACCTCTCACATAGGCTACCTGACTTGCCAGCCAGACAGCCTCCGCCTCAACTCTACGTTTGGTAAGTTCCTCCGTCTGGGCCTGATTAATGTCCTTTATATGCTGCGTTTCCACATATGTGACTTCAGCAATGAAAATTAACGGTAGTAATACGGCTACAATTACCAAATACTTTATGTATTTTCCCGCTATATTGATTCTTAGCATGTTGTCCCCCCTTGTCAGATTAACTTCTAATTCACCTCCGGCATAGAATATATAAGATTATGGGGAGGTGGATATAGTATGGCTTTGTTCCGCGCTTATAAAAAACCGTCTAAAACTAAAATCCTCACACAAACTGACCTAGTCTGCCCTGAGAATATTTGCCCCAATCATCCGGATTTATTGCTGTTACGGGATGCTGCCGCCGATGAGCGTAATGCTATTGCTTTTTACCTGGAGGCAGCTCGGGCTTCCTGTATGCCCCGGCTGTTTCTGGATGTAGCTGAAGACGAAATGGAGCACTATGTAGAAATCATGCGGGAAATTTCCCGTTTGGATCCAGTTCAAGCGCAAATGTTCAGCAATGAGGAGCTTGATATGTTGTTAATGACCCGGCCATTATTTAAACCCCAAATTAAGGACGCGCTCCGCAAAGAAACGGAAGCCGGTGATACCCAGATTGTCCCACCAGGTCGCAAGGAAATGCCAACCGTAGTTCTTTTGACCAGAGCCCTCAATGATGAACTCCAAGCTACTAATAAATATCAACGCTACATGGAAGCTGCCGAAGATCCTGCCGTACAGCGGCTATTCTGTCATCTAATGAACGAAGAAAAGGAACATATTGCCGAATTTACTGCAGCCCTGTTTGAGCTCACCCATGAACCACTGCCACTTGAGCACGACTAGTAAGTAAGTAAAAAGGATAGGCAAAAGCCTATCCTTTTTACTTACTACCGCGGCGTACAGGCTGTTTCCCGCTTGGTTCTGCTGCTTTAGTTTTAACCTTAGCCGGTACTGCTGCTAGTATTACCTGATTGCCCTGGCAAGAAACCTTTATCTGATAATCCACAATTCCTTGCTTGTAAAGATTGAGTTTGAGCTCAAGCATCGCTTTGCCTACTGATTCTTGGAGCTCTGGTGTAAAATAAGCGCTGTTAATGTCTGCTGCTGGCTCCTTCTTTGCCGACTTGACCGGCAGTCGGACAGGCTCGTCATCAACAATCTCGGTCTCAAAGGTTGGTTGTTCATGCCAGCCTTTGAACATATCGCTGTCACTTAGATTTTTTTTGATCTTGGTCAAAATAACTTACCTCCTAGAAAACATAACACTAAACTCTGCAACTACAGTTGCTACCATATCAATCATCCTATTTTCTGATAGACACCTTTCAGATATTCTAGTATTTCTTTACCTATACCGACAAATCCTGCAAAAAAACCAGTAGGAATTTCGGCTAGCGTCGAAATTCCTACTGCTCCTTGTAAATCAATCTTCCCGGATAGTACCATCTGTGCCAATTACCACAACACGCCAGGGAATCATTTTACCGCTCTGTACCTGTGCCTCTTTAACGGCATTCACTAAACCGCCGCAACAAGGAACCTCCATTCGCACTACAGTAAGGCTTTTAATTTCATGTAATTGTAGTATTTCCGTTAACTTAGCGGTATAATTCGCCTTATCCAGTTTTGGACAGCCAATAACAGTAATTCGATTACGCATAAACTCAGCATGGAGATTTGCATAAGCATAAGCCGCACAATCAGCCGCCACTAACAGGTGAGCATTATCAAAATAAGGAGCGTTTGCCGCTACTAACTGCAATTGGCAGGGCCATTGCCGCAACTCTGACTCAGTTGTAACAGCAGCCTCCTTCGGAGTAGCCACAGGTGTTTTTTTAAGCTCCTTAGCCATACTTCCCGGGCACCCGCAGGCCATTGGCGGCAAACTGTCCGGAAGCTTGCTGGCAATATGTTGCTGAACCGCACCTTCATCAAAAGCCGGTGCTTCCCGCTCAATGATATTGATGGCCCCGCGGGGACAATCTGGCAAACAAGCTCCCCGTTGAAGACATTTGCAGGTAGGTGGTGTGTTGGCAATGCACCACCTACCTGCAAATGCAAACTTCTTTACCGCGGAATATATAGTTAAAATACGTTATTTAGCTCTAGATAAAGGATACCCCAAAACCAACTGTTTATCGGTGATTAAAATCACAGTACTGCGATTTTAGCAAAAATAAGACAATTTTCATCAATATTAATTAAATTGAAGATACAGCGCTAATCCACCTTACTTTAATGGTGATACTTTACCAATTAACTCCATACTAGCTACAACATCCATTTTGCTGAAATAATTATTACTAACCGCAACTATAACAGCCGTGCTAGGCCCACCTGATCTTATAATGTCAACCTTTATATTGTCGTTTATACTAAGCTTCAGTTGATTATTTTGCGCTAATACTTGCATCTCATGCAATATACCTTTAGAACCTACAGGAATTATTTCATATACTTCCTCTGCTTGAAGTAACTGTTTTATCAAGCTATAGTCAACAACATCCTCCCGCTTACTGTCTAAAACCTCTTGGCCTACTTTGGGCTGTCCGATGACAACCAATAAAGCCTCACCTTTTACATTGTTCACCTTTAACTCCTGAGTTGCACTAAGACCAACTGCCGTGATTCCCAGACCAGTTGCCATTGTTGAAAAGTTTTCTTCGGTGCTACCAGTCAGGACAACCTTGCCAATCCCTGCTTCCTTTAGTTCTTCTTCAATGCCTTGGATAATTTCTTTGCCTGTGGGGTTCATTTCATTACAAATTGTATTGGTCAAACAAACTACTTCCGCCCCTGTACATAGAACTTCCAAAACAGCAACTCTGGTAGTATATTTACTAATAATAAAAGGGGGGACTTTAAGTACGTCGCCTGCTTTCATGCCGATGCCGCCACAACTGTCACAGGCAATGACCAAGGTTTTTCCCTGCCCCAGATCCACTAAGGTTAAGTCTCTAACTTTTTTTATGTTCATCGTTATATATGTCCTTACACTTTCGCCACAGCTTTGCCCAGCAACCGATATATAATAAATGCTAAAGAATAGTATTTGAGCGCACGTTCAATATTCTTCCTTCCGTCGACTATAACCTGCCGCTCAGCGAACAAATTTGTTGATCGAGGTCGTCAAATCTTCGGCTAACTTAGCCAGCATCTTACTGGCTGAGGTAATTTCCTGCATAATTGCAGATTGCTCTTGTGTAGTTGCCGCCACTGTTTCAGTCCTATCAGCAGTACTCTGGTTCATGACACCAATGTTCCGTACTGATTCCACCAGCTTTTGACTATTTAAACTCATTTTTTGAGCAGACTCTGAGCCAACATACCAATTTCATCCTTGGTTCCGACTGGAATCTGTGCAGACAAATTACCTTGGGCTACCAAATTGGCTGCCTCCTTAAGCTTACCAAGCGGACCGCTAACCTTACGCGTAAAGAAAAATGTAAGTAGTGCAAAAAACAAGACGACAGCCATGACAAAGCTGGTTGTGCTGGCAATGATCAGCTTATTTAGGCTGTTAAACACTTCAGACTTCGGCATTACCATCAGCAGTTTCATCCCCGTATTGCCAATAGGACATATGCCTATGTAACTATCCTTTTTATCAACTGTTCCGTTTACCATTTTAATCTCAGTTGCCGCTATAGCTTGTTCTCCAATCTTCCGAACAACTACATCCTGATCTTCAGTGATCTTTTCCTTCATATTTTTTTCAGCGACCGGATGTCCCAGATACTGCCCGCTTGGGCTGACTATAAAGGCATATCCTGTTTGGCCTACCTTGATGCTCGCTACGTAATCGTTTATTTCGTTTAGGCCTATATCCATGGTAGTAACCCCTATGACTTTGCCAGCTCGTTTGACCGGAGCCACACTGATAATCATATTGGCTTTTAATACTTCATCATAATAGGGATCAGTCCAGGCTACTATGCTATTACTATTTAAACCTGCTTTATACCAATTCTGAGAATGATAATCGCTTTGCGGTGTACTAAATTCCCAGGTTAAATTAACCGTGTTATCCTTTTTCATCAGATATGGTCCATAGTACCTTTGAGCACTGTCGAATACATAAGGCTCATAAAAACAGCCGCCACCAAAAATCATCTTGTCAGATTGCATGTA
>JAGGAA010000225.1 GCA_017889675.1 Bacillota bacterium
TGAATAACTCCTTAGACTATATATTTTTTTTAGCATATCACAACAATCTTAGACTAAGCAAACTCTATACAGCAAAAAAGAGCGGTCTTAGCGTCTTTTTCCATGTTCCCTTCGCTGTCATTACGCCCATCATTACCAGCACTTATACTACTCTTATTTAATTGCCAAGAAATAAATAATCAGACGAAATAAGATTGTATTGCAATTTTTTTTGCATGTTCTACACAAATAATCATCAAAGAATCATTACGAAAGTACTAAGAACTACGTTGCAAATGCGTTTTGTTTTTGATATGCTGTCCCTTAAGGAAAGATAATCAGCCTCTTCGCCAAAACATTATATACATTTGGATCGCAGATATGATAATACTATTTCCGTTAATAGTACCAAAATACAGAGGACGTGCAAGCAATGGCAACTGCCAATAAGCATAAAACGGACAACTCAAAAAAAATCGCCAATCTGACAGATTCCGAGCGACAGATAGTATTATATCAGAATGTTGTAAATCAACTAGATGTTGGTATTCACGTCATTGATCAGAACGGCACCACAATTCTCTATAATGATAAAATGGCGGCTTTGGAAAGCATGGAAAAAAGTGATATGCTAGGAAAAAAGCTACTGCAGACCATGCCGTATCTCAAAACAGAAAGCAGTACGCTGTTAACAGTATTGCATACCGGTCAACCACTACACGACAGACAGCAAACTTACACTAACGCCAACGGAAAGCAAATCAGTACAGTAAATAGCACAATCCCATTGCTGATTGAGGGAAAGGTGTTTGGTGCATTAGAGATTGCCAAAGACATCACTTTTATAAAATCCTTAGCAGAAAAAGTTGTTGATTTGCAAGGAAGTTTACATACCAGGAAAAAAAAAGCCGATATTTCGAAACACCCTAATACTCGTTACACGCTTAAGGATATTTTAGGACAAGGTGAAGCACTGCAGATCGCAGTGTGTTATGCCAGACAGGCGGCGCATACGGCATCGAATGTGCTAGTTTCTGGGGAAACAGGTACTGGCAAAGAATTGTTTGCCCAAAGCATTCATAATTTGAGTCCCCGCAAAGACAAGCCTTTTGTTGCCATTAACTGTGCGGCACTACCTGGACAATTGCTGGAAGGATTACTTTTTGGCACGGCGAAGGGTGGTTTTACCGGGGCTATTGACCGCCCTGGTTTATTTGAACAAGCAAATGGCGGAACGGTTTTATTGGATGAAATAAACTCTATGGAACTTGATTTACAGGCAAAACTATTGCGAGTTATCCAGGAAAGTTCAGTAAGGCGTTTGGGAGCGAGCAATGAAATTAATATTGACGTACGAATCATTGCCACCATGAATACTACTCCCGCCACAGCCATTGCCCAGCAAAAACTTCGAGAAGACTTGTACTACCGCTTGAGCGTTGTTACGATTCAAATTCCACCACTGTGCGAACATAAGGAGGACATAGACTTATACATAGCAGCATTTATTGAAAAATATAATGCTCAGATGAGACTCAACGTGTGTGGTGTCGACGCCGAGCTGCGAAGAGCATTTTATGCATATAAATGGCCAGGAAATGTCCGGGAATTGCAGCATGTCATTGAAGGGGCTATGAATCTAATGGCTGATCGTACTGTGATTGGTTTTAAACAATTACCCATGTTATTCCGTGACAAATTGCCACGAGTCGCAGCTACATTGCAGGTTGAAAATATGAATTTAGATGCGAAGAACTGGGATCTGAATAAACATCTCAATACGTTAGAACAAAATATGATTATCGCCATATTACAACAGACCAGGGGAAATATTAGCGAATCAGCTAGGCTCTTAAAACTTACCCGTCAAGCGTTGCAACACAAAATCAAAAAGTATAACCTGAAATAATATCATACGTAAACTCCGGCAAACATCTGCAAAAATATTTGCAGGTGTTTGCCGGAGTATTTTATTTATCCATTAGAATTCCCTTATGTAAGATATACACCGTTTAGTGGCTAGATTATTTGCAGTGCAAATAAATTTGCTATGTCTGCGCTCTATTGCATGAAAATGAACCTTTTATGCAATAAAAAAGTATCATAGGGTTGTAAAACTAACGGTAAAAGGCTTAGTTTTGATCAATTAAATAATTTACTTGCTTCTAACAAGTTGGCATAAATATTGCTGTAAAAGATATTAGATATTGCAGAAGATAAGGAGAGCTACTATGGTATTATCAGATCAAATTATTAAACAAACTGAGTTAATGGGGGCACATAATTACCAACCGCTGCCAATCGTCATTTCCAAAGCCGAGGGTGTTTGGGTAGAAGACCCGGAAGGCCATCGTTATATGGATATGTTAAGCTCTTATTCCGCTTTGAACCATGGCCACAGACACCCCAAAATAATTCAGGCACTAAAAGATCAAGCCGATAAGGTTACTTTAACATCGCGAGCCTTTCATAATGATCAGTTATGCCATCTTTATGAAAAATTAGAGAAATTGACTGGAAAAAATATGTTTCTGCCAATGAATACCGGGGCAGAAGCTGTCGAAACAGCAATAAAAGCAGTGCGACGTTGGGCATATCAATGTAAAAAAGTACCCGCAAATCAGGCAGAAATTATTGTTTGTAAGGGTAATTTTCATGGTAGAACGGTAACCATTACCTCCTTTTCCTCTGATGAAGAGTACAAATCTGGCTTTGGACCGTTCACACCTGGTTTTACACAAATTCCCTACGGAGATATCGAAGCACTGAAACATTCGATTACACCCAATACTGCTGCCTTTTTGCTAGAACCGATTCAAGGTGAGGCTGGTATTATCATGCCGCCGGATGGCTTTCTCCGAAAGGCTTATAAAATTTGTAAAGAGAACAATGTATTGTTTGTTGCGGATGAAATTCAAACCGGCTTTGGCCGAACTGGAAAATTATTTGCTTGCGCATGGGAAAATGTGGTTCCAGATGTATATCTTTTGGGAAAAGCACTAGGCGGCGGAGTTTTCCCGATTTCCATTGTTGCAGCGAATCGTGACATTTTGGGTGTATTCAATCCGGGTTCTCACGGCTCCACTTTTGGCGGCAATCCACTGGCTTGCGCAGTAGCGGTAGCCGGATTGGATGTGCTTGAAGAGGAGAAGCTGGTGGAAAAATCCTTAACTATGGGTCAGTATTTCCTCAACAAGCTAAAGCAACTGCAAAGCCCTGTCATCCGGGAGGTGCGCGGTAAAGGCTTGTTTATTGGTCTCGAATTAAATGTTGAGGCACGACAATATTGTGAAAAATTAAAAGAAAGCGGGCTTTTATGTAAGGAAACCCATAAGAACATCATCCGTTTTGCCCCTCCGCTGACGATTACCCAAGAAGAACTGGATTGGGCCTACGAGCGGATAATACAATGTTTCTAAAACACAAACTCTTGTAAAGGCTTTAGAAAAATCTATAAAGCCATTTCCATTGCTCCACCAGATTTAATCATCTATTTATTTAAAAATTCAAACTCAGAAAGAGCAGATTGACTTTTCAACCTGCTCTTTCTTAATCATATGCATAGTTTCATTACCGCAAATTGTTTTCTCTGCAATTTCAAGACTTTTGCACCAAAACCAATTATATTACTCCGCTAACAACTTTTAGTCTACCAGAATTTATAATGCAATTCTGTTGACATAAGAACGACTAAGGCTTCTGCCGGCGACGCACCCGGATGGTGCTAGTGCCGATTGCTCCATGGATGGCATAGCAATTCGGCCGTCCTGAAGGACTTGGCACAAGCTTATACTTTCTTATTGAATAAGAAAGTATAAGCTTGGGGAGTCGTGGATGCCTTATAAAACAAGGGTTGTCAAGTACAAAACCCGGCACAGGTGGCCGTATTGTATACGTCTGGCACCCCTCGTAACTCCGTGTACTTCGATAAGCGGTCCAATAACAGCGGCAAATGCCTGGCCGGAGTTTATACCGAAAATTGCCACCGCCACCGCAATAGCTAATTCAAAATTATTGCTTGCTGCCGTAAACGATAGTGTTGTTGTTTGTTCGTAGTTGACTCCAGCACGATGGCTTACGAAAAAAGATACTAAGAACATAATGGCAAAATAGATGAAGAGTGGAATGGCAATACGAACCACATCCATCGGCAGTTTGATAATATAGCTGCCTTTTAGTGAAAACATAATTACAATGGTAAATAGTAACGCAATTAATGCCAGCGGACTAATCTTAGGTATAAAAGTCTTTTCATACCATTCGCGACCCTTAGCTGGCAATAAAATGCGTCTTGTCAAATATCCGGCCACAAAGGGAATACCCAAATATATTGCTACACTCATAGCAACATCTTTCATAGATACTTGGATTTGCATACCCGTAAAACCAATCCATCCTGGAAGAACAGTAATAAAAAAATAAGCAAATACTGAATATAATACCAGTTGGAAAATTGAATTAAGTGCCACCAATGCAGCTGCATATTCGTTGTCGCCTTCTGCCAGTGAATTCCAAATAATTACCATGGCGATACAACGAGCCAAACCAATAAGTATTAAGCCAACCATGTAGTCTGGTTTATCCGGTAAAAAGATTATAGCTAGTGCAAACATCAGCACTGGGCCGATTATCCAGTTTTGTACTAGTGACAGCAGTACAACCTTTCCATTACTAAATACCTTGCCGATTTCCTCATATTTCACCTTCGCTAAAGGCGGATACATCATTACAATTAGACCAACTGCAATCGGGATAGA
>JAGGAA010000226.1 GCA_017889675.1 Bacillota bacterium
CGCCGGTGCCGAGTCGGTAATTATGGATTCAGCACCATAGGTTCTAACGCCGCCTACCAGTATTTCATCCAAAGAAAGTGGTGCCCCTTTAAACCAGCGGGCAATGGTAGTATGGGTAGAGCCTGTACCATCTGTCATCAGAATAATTACATTCTTTACTGGTGCCTGCCCGGCCGAAACCGTGAATGGTAAAATGGCCGCAATAAGCATAGCTGCCATCAGCCAACCAGCCACTTGCCGGGGATAGAAAAGTTTTCTCAATCCAGAAACCCCCTCTTTTGTTATATTTTTCTAGATTGATTATATCACAGTAGACAATCTCACGCCATTTAAATATTTTTAATTTTCACTCTTGTTTCTTTGGGTCGTCAAATTGGTGCTCCGCGCTTTCTGTTGTATTTTTCATCAGGACTTGACCACTGTCATAATCAATCTCAATCTCGTCACCAACAATGTTGTCCCACTGATATTTATCATATTTTTCATCCCACCATTGTTCGCAAGCTGCCGATACTTCGCCCATCTCTTGAATAAGCCTATCATACAAGGTGCAGTACAATTCTTCCTTATCCATATCAAAAAGCCGTTTTAGTTGTAGTTTGAGCTCGGTTTTATGGTTAGTCAACGCTTTGATGGCTGCCGCCTCTTCTGTGGTAACCGCCCCAACGACAAGCTGCTCCCCCACCCTAGCCCCAGGCACACAAGACCGGCTTACCACGATTTGCTTCTCATCTTTTTTTTCAACAGATTGCAAGGCATCTCGGACCTTTTCTGGCAAAACACTTTGCAATTCCTGCGGTTTTAGCGGCTTGATAAGATAATCATAGGCTCCCATTTCCAGTGCCTGTCTGATACTTGCCGTATCTGAAACGGCCGAGTAAACAATGACGGGAATGTGCTGATAAAGCACACTTTCCTTAATTTCCCGCAATACATCATAGCCCGATTCGTCCCCCGGCATAATAAGATCGAGGATAATCAGGTCGATCGTTTGACTATGAATCAACGCCAACGCATTAACACCATCAGTAGCCTCCAGAAAAGTAACTTCCGGCAAGCAGCTGAGTGCTACCTTGACCACCTTGCGGTTTAAGAGCACATCATCAACCAATAATATCTGGTACGCCATATTCTCACCATACCTTTACATTATAATAAGCTGGCGGCATTTTTGAGGGCTACTCCCACCTGCTTGCACTCTATATCAATTTTACTCATTAGCAGTCTTGCTTCACCATGACTATCACTCTGCTCATTATTAGCCAATTGCTCCAAACTGCTGAATAATTCACCCAGCCGTTTAGCCCCAATAGTTGCACTCATTGACTTTAAGCTGTGCGCCGCTGCGCTTACTTGGGCAGCGTCACAAGTAAACATGGCGTGTCGCAGCTTGTCAGTAAGCAGCGGCAGTTCCTCCAGATAAGCATCAATAAATATATTCAGCTCAGACTGTCCACTATCAGCCAACTGTTTTAATTCTCTAAGTACACCGATATCAATGCCATCAACCGCCACCTGCGGCAGCCAGCGCTCCACCGTTTGCCTGATATCCCGGATGGAGACTGGTTTTATCAAACACTCATCCATCCCGGCAGCCAAACACTGCTGCTGTTCGTCAGGCATCGATCTTCCAGATAAAGCGATAATCGGAGTGTGCCGCCCGATTGTCGCTTCTCGTTCCCGAATAAGACAAGTAGCAGCCATTCCATCTAATAACGGCAAACCACAATCCATGAAAATCAATTTATATTCTCTCTGCAGTGTCTTTTGCACAGCTTCCTGACCATTACCAGCAACATCAGCTGTTATTCCAAGATGCCCTAGCTGAGAACTAACTACCTGCTGAATTACCGGATTATCTTCAACAATAAGTACATCAGCAATCTTCTCTGGAGCAGCAGCAGACTGAATTAACCAAGTCGGTACCTCTTCGATTAGTTTGGTATTGACAACAGGTTCGTTAACCACTACTTCACTATCCAGATTAGTTACTCCCAAGGGAAGGGTACACCAAAAAGATGAACCCTCGCCTTTGTTACTGGTAACCCCAATCTCACCGCCCATTAGTTCTACTAGACTGGCTGAAATGGACAGGCCCAGTCCTGAACCCAGATATTTGCGGGCGTTAGCCCCATCGGCCTGAGCAAAAGGCTGAAACAGCATATTGATTTCAGCTGGGTTTAAGCCAATCCCGGTATCAGTAACAGTAATTTTTACCTGTACGGTATTGGTATCTTGCTGAAGACATACGGCCTTAATCTCCACCTTCCCGGCTTCAGTAAACTTTATCGCATTACCGACAAGATTTAACAGAACTTGCTGCAGTCTGGCCGAATCACCGACCACTAGCTGCGGAATGCTTGGCTCAATCCTTACGCGCAGGTCAAGCCCCTTGTTAAGAGCAGTTGCCTGTAACATGGTAGCTACGCCCTCTACCACAGGACGAAATGCAAAGTTACTATGATCTACCTTCATTTTATTGGCCTCAATTTTAGAAAAATCCAATACCTCGTTAAGCACAGTTAATAAGGAATGGGCTGAGTAAGCAATCGCACTGACATAGTCACGCTGGCGTTTATCCAACAGGGTGGTTTCTAACAGCTCGCTGACGCCCAAAATACCACTAACCGGCGTACGGATTTCATGGCTTAAATAGGCCAGAAACTGACTTTTCCCCTGACTAACGGCTTCCAACGCCTCTTTCGCCTGCTTCTCTGCCAGATATACCCTTCTCGCCGCATTTTCTGAAGTATTGAGCGCATAAACTAAAGCATATATCATACTCAATACAGCCAGTGTAACACCAAGGACGATAAGCCGTGTGGTAGTAATAGCAGCCTGCCAGTCGCTGGCCGCTATATCTATACCCAAAACGGCAATCACCCGCCCGTCTTCCGGATCACACACAGCAGCAAGCCCCGATACCCATAGCCCCCATTCATCGCGCAGCGGTCCTTCGACAAAAGCTTGGCCATCTACAAATATTTGGTAAAGTTCATTAGATGCCTGTTTATATTCATAACCAGGTGGGGTATAGTCATCAGAGGTTATCGGCTCTGTACTTATGGGAAATACCATTCGATTATCCACCATCTTCAACAAATACACATATCGGCAATCGGCGTTAAGTGCCTGCGTAGCTATCAACTGTTCTCGCAAATATTCATAATCAGGCATCCCACTGTCGGCCTCCGTAGCAGTCAGTCGTTCCACCCGGTCATAGCTAATCATGGTTGCCGCTGTCGCAGCCCTAAGCAGCAGCTTGCTCCGCAGCTCCTCTTCGGTTAGCTTTACCGCCAAACTCATTCCCAGCCAACCAGCAGCAAGCACTATTACGGTTATTATTATCAGCCAGCGCCGGTAGTTGTCCAATCCCGCTTCCTCCTTGTGCCAGTGAATGCTATATCCATAAGTTATATCATATCTAAAAAATTCGCCACGACTTGGGCTTTTCCTGTTGAAGTTCATTTTTTCCCAACAATTATAGTCCACCGTTTTTCCGGATACACTAGGCTCGGAGGGATGTTGCATGAATGAAATTGTTTGTATGGGTTGCCATAATCATTTTCCAGCAGATTTAACAGCTTGTCCAGGCTGTGGCAGCGAACTTATCCTCGACGGTGACAGGAAAAATGTTATTGATCGTTTGCAACCCAATTGCCTGATTCATCGCTATGAAGGCTCTGACCTGCTAGAGCCCGCTGTCCTTATCAAAGAAACCAAAGCCAATTGCAAGGTAGCCACCAAGCTTAAGGAGTATTCTAAACCCCTTACCTTACCTAAGAACAAAGTTTACACCTTTGACCAGAAAATTTTAGGGGCCATTCAGGCCCTGAGAAATGAACGATCGGCCACGATGTACCGCTATGACCAGTTGATCCAA
>JAGGAA010000227.1 GCA_017889675.1 Bacillota bacterium
TGCACAATTTGGACCGGCAGGAAATCCAGATGCATTTTATGAAACAGGCCGCAAGGCTTCGGCTGACATGCCAGAATGGTTAGCAGGACAAGAACTTAGAGCCTATGAGTATCAATGCAGCCGCGGGGTTACGATTAAGCAACCGACAGCTGAATTGATAGGTCAGAAGGCCGCTCAATTTGGCATTAAGCTTAGTATCCATGCGCCATATTATATTAGTCTGGCTACCGAAGATGAGACCACTGCCGCGAACACCGAGCGGCACTTTTTGCGGTCCATGGAAGTAGCCAAATGGATGGGGGCTGACCGAATTGTGTTTCATATTGGCGGTCCTGGCAAAGGTGTTGACCGGCATCAGGCTATGGAGCGGGCTAAGCACCTGTTTGCCAAGGTTCTAGAACTAGCCGAAGGGCAGGGCTTGACAGGACCGCAGCTTCTGGCAGAAACTATGGGTAAACAAAATCAGCTGGGATCGCTTGACGAGGTGCTAGAACTATGTAAACTGTCTGAGCGAGTTCGGCCAGCAGTTGATTTTGGTCATATGCATGCTGTGACAGGCGGTATGTATACGACAAGTGCAGAATTTGCCGCTGTATTTGATAAAATAGGTGAAGCACTTGGGGCAGAGGCAGCAAAAAAGCTGCATATTCATTTTAGCCCTATTGAGTTTACTAAGGCAGGCGAGAAACGGCATTGGAGTTTTGGTGATCCTTTTGGGCCGCCGCATGAGCCGTTGTTAGCTATCATCGCCGATCGGGGGTACACCCCGCGAATTATCTGCGAGTCAGCAGGTACCCAGGCTAAAGATGCCAAAACGATGCAGGATTATTATCTTGGAATGGTGAAAAAGGATTTTTAGCGTATACATACTAATTATAATGCATAAATTAGATGGTGAAATGGAGGAAGTTTCATGACTGTACATGATAAAGCCCATGACTTAGGGCGAACGCTGAGAAATTCTGAGGAGTATCAGTTTTTTTTAGTTGCCAAACAAAATCTTGATAGTGATACCACAAGTAAAACCCTGGTGAACGATTTTCTAAAGAAAAAGCTGGCAGCCGAATATGATCTTATGACTGGAAAGCCGGAAGATAAAGATAAGATGCAGGAGCTCCAGAAAATGTATGACCTTATTATTCTAAATCCTAAAGCCCGAAACTTTATCAACGCCCATATGCGTTTTCAGCAGCTTGCTGCTGATATCTATAAAATAATTGGCGATGCGGTCGCTGAAGGAATGGATTTATTTGGCAAAAAATGAGATGCTAGTTACAACAACTGTGGATTTTGCTGCCGAATTAAAAAAAGCTATTCCCCCGGAAAGACTGCTAGTTAATGAAGCTATGTCCAAACATACTACCTTTCGAATCGGTGGTCCGGCTGATTATCTTGCATTGCCTGCTTCGGTTCAGGAGGTAGCCACTATTTTACATATTTCTAAACAGTTTGCCATACCGGTTACTGTGTTGGGTAATGGCTCGAATGTATTGGTATTAGACCGGGGAATCCGTGGTTTGGTATTGAAATTTGGTCCCGAGATGGGCGGTATTCGCCACAACGGTTATACTGTCGTTGCTGGTGCCGGTGCGCTTTTAGCTGAGGTTTCCAAGTATGCTGCCCAACATGATTTGACAGGGTTTGAATTTGCTATTGGCATTCCTGGCAGTATTGGCGGTGCTGTTTTTATGAATGCTGGTGCCTATGAAGGTGAGATGAGCCAAGTGGTGCAAGCTGTAACGGCGGTATGCGAGGGCGGCGCATTAAAGCGGTTTGTACGCGAAGAGCTAGAGTTTGGTTATCGTCATAGCGTATTTCAGGAGAATGGCTGTCTTGTCTGTGAAGTAGAACTGGCGCTCGCGGATGGCGTGAATAGTTCGATCCGCGTACGACTTGACGACTACACGAATAAGCGTCAAACCAAACAACCAATTGAGATGCCGAGTGCTGGCAGTACCTTTAAGCGCCCTAATGGTCATTTTGCCGGTACGTTGATTGAACAGGCCGGCCTAAAGGGTACAAGTGTCGGCGGTGCACAAGTATCTAGCAAACATGCAGGTTTCATTATTAATGCTGGTGATGCGACAGCCCAGGATGTGCTGGCTTTAATCAGCAAAGTACAGGATAGTGTATATAAGCAGTTTGGTGTTTCTCTTCATCCCGAAGTACGGATAGTGGGTGAAGCGTAACAACTATATAGTCAATACCAAGAAGCCGGGAGCAATTATGCCCCGGTTTTTATTAATTGCAGCAGGGAAAAGCGACATAATGTAGAATTTAGAAAATTAAGAGGGTTTTGCCAATATGTAGTTAGTATAATAATTGAAAAAAAGGAGTCAATCCAATGCATTTAACATTTTTGGGGGCCGCTGGCATGGTAACTGGGTCCTCTTACTTACTCGAAATTGGTCAAAAAAAGTTTTTAGTTGATTGTGGTATGTTTCAGGGATCAAAGGCCATTGTTGCTCTTAACAGACGGCCATTTCTCTATAATCCTGCAGATATTGAGGCTGTGTTTTTAACCCATGCGCATATCGATCATAGCGGTTTGTTGCCTCGCCTGTGCAAGTCGGGCTTTAAAGGAACCATCTATGCTACCAAAGCAACTGCCGAATTATCCAGTATTATGCTGCCTGACAGCGGGCATATTCAAGAGTTTGAGGCCGAGCTTGCTAACCGGAAGGGGCAGCGGGCTGGACGTAAGCCTATTGAGCCGCTGTATACGGTAGATGAGGCATATACCTGCTTGCAACAGTTTTCACCTATGGCTTATGATACAGCGATAAAAATAACCGAAGAGGTAATTCTTACTTTTAGGGAAGCTGGCCATATATTGGGTTCGTCCATGGTAGAGATAGTAGGAACAGAAAATGGTGAAACAGCAAAAATTTTATTTTCTGGTGATTTAGGTCAACCTGACCAACCGATTATTCGTAATCCGGCTGTTATTGAGCAGGCCGACTATCTTATTCTTGAATCAACCTATGGGGATCGGATTCATGATCCGAGTGACCCGATAGAAAAATTAGCGCAATACATTAATGAAACTGTAGAGCAGGGCGGTAACGTCATAATCCCGTCGTTTGCGGTCGGGCGTACGCAAACCCTTCTCTACAATTTGCATGCTTTGCTTAAAGGTGGTCTGATTCCCAAAATTCCAGTAATTATCGACAGTCCGCTGGCTATTTCGGCTACAGAGATATTCTTAAAGAACTCACAGGAATATGATCGCGAAGCCTATGATCTGATGTATAAAGACCAGGACCATCCTTTGCATTTTCCGCAATTGTCTGTTGCCAAAACAGCCGAGGAATCCAAAGCCATTAATAATTTAGACCATCCTGCCATCATTATCTCAGCAAGCGGCATGGCCGATGCAGGGCGTATCCTTCATCACCTGAAGCATAACTTGTGGCGGCCGGAGAGCACTGTACTGTTTGTTGGCTACCAGGCCCAAGGCAGCTTGGGGCGGCGATTGTTAGAAGGTATTAAAAAAGTCAGGATTATGGGTGAAGAAATCAGTGTCAGGGCCAGGATTGCTAACCTCGAGGGCTTTTCTGCCCATGCTGACAAAGATCAGCTGACAGACTGGCTTAGTAACTTTACGAGCAAACCGGCTAATATCTTTATTGTTCATGGTGAACAAGAGATGTCTGAGCCATTTGCTGCTCTTATTGCTGACAAATTTAATATACCAACATATATTCCCAAATACGGCGATGCTGTTAGGCTGACTGGACGCAACTGGCAGATTGAGCCTTCGGCTATTATCGAGTTTGAACCGGCTGTTCAGCAGCTTAGAGAGGTTCTTGACGAAATGGAAAAGGAACAGGATCAATTCCGGAGCAAAATGGAAGATTTGGTTCTTATCAATGGTAAC
>JAGGAA010000228.1 GCA_017889675.1 Bacillota bacterium
GTTACTGTTACCGATAATGAAGCGGAAGCCTACGAAGGTGCTCATATCGTTATTCCGAAAAACTGGGGCAACTGGGTAACCGACCAAACTGGCGTGGCTGCTTCTGGTGCGGTTGCGGTAGTGGATGACAAGCTAAAAGCTCAAAAATCTTGGAAATGTACGGAAGCCAAAATGGCGACTGCTGATAAAAACGTGCTGTATATGCATGCATTGCCGGCTGACCGTAACAACGAAGTCGAAGATTCGGTTATCGATGGACCGCATTCTGTCGTGTATGATGAAGCTGAAAATCGTTTGCATACAGCTAAAGCCGTTATGACATTATTAATGGGTGGCAGATAAGCATGGCCAAGTTAGCTGTTATCGCCATTGGGGGCAACTCCTTAATTCGAGATAACATGCGCCAGACGGTAGAAGACCAATATGATGCTGTCTGTGAGACCGCTAAGCACATTGTTGGCATGATCGAACAAGGTTATGATGCCATTATTACTCATGGCAATGGACCACAGGTAGGCTTTATTCTCCGAAGGTCGGAAATTGCCTGTGAAATGGCAGGTATGCATAGTGTACCATTGGTAGCCTGTGGTGCGGATACTCAAGGGGCACTCGGTTATCAAATTCAACAGGCTATGGATAATGAGTTTAAGAAAAGAGGTATGGACAAATCAGCTGTAACCCTGGTAACGCAGGTAGTAGTAGCTGCTGATGACCCAGCCTTTACAAAGCCCACAAAACCTATTGGCTCTTTTTTCACACCGGAGCAGGCGGAAAAGCTTCAAAAGAATAATCCGGATTGGGTACTAGTCAATGACTCGGGGCGGGGGTATCGCCGGGTGGTTGCTTCACCACAGCCTCAGGAGATTGTAGAGAAAGATGTTATTAGTAAATTGGTGCGGGAAGGCTACTGTATGATTGCTGTGGGCGGCGGTGGTATTCCGGTTATCCGGCAGGGGGATGGCAGTTTTAAAGGTGTGGATGCCGTTATTGACAAAGACTTTGCTTCCAGCCTGCTGGCTGTGCAAATTAAAGCAGATGAATTGATCATTTCCACAGGCGTCCCCAAGGTTTATTTGAATTATGGTAAACCTGACGAGCAGGCGTTAGATAAGGTGACGCTGACCGAGTTAAAAGAATATGTAAAACAAAATCACTTTGCGCCTGGTAGTATGCTGCCTAAGATTCAGGCAGTGATCAGCTTCCTGGAAAATGGCGGAAGCAAGGCTATTATCACTAATCCTGAGTCCCTAGAAGAGGCGGTAGCCGGAAAAACCGGAACGCACGTGTATCGGTAACAGACGGCAGAGATGCTCCAGTAGTATCTCTGCAGTTTTTACCTTCTGGGTAATATAAAAAAGTAAACGCAAACCTTTCCTAAACAGGAGGGCTGAGTGTGTATAAATTTGTGCTGAACGGCCAGCAGGTCGATGTTGGTCATGATATAAATCTGTTAGAATATTTAAGAGACTATGCCCGTCTCACTTCCGTAAAAAACGGCTGCGCCGAAGGGGCCTGCGGTGCATGTATGGTACTGCTGGAAGGCAAGGCTACGCGGGCCTGTGTGTTGACAACCGCCAAAATCAGCGGCAAAACAGTGCTGACTGTTGAAGGCTTGTCTAAACAGGAAAAAGACATCTATAGCTGGGCGTTTGCCACAGCAGGTGCTGTGCAGTGCGGTTTCTGCATTCCTGGCATGGTTATCAGTGCGAAAGCTTTACTTGATAAAACCCATGATCCTACTTATGATGAAGTGAAAAAAGCGCTGCATGGCAATATTTGCCGCTGTACCGGTTATGTTAAAATTGAGCAAGCTGTGCTGAAGGCGGCTAAAGCTCTACGCGAAGGATTCATGCCGTCAGGTGATATTACTTATAAAGTAGGCGACAGAATGCCGCGGGTTGATGCTAAAGATAAAACCTTAGGTACTGCCGAATATGTTGATGATATGGTTGTGGAAGGAATGCTGTACGCCGCCATTCTGCGCGCACCCAGCGCCCGCGCCTTCATTAAAAAAATTGATACCACAGTTGTTCAGGCACTGTCTGGGGTCGAAGCTGTAATTACTGCGAAGGATATTCCCGGACGCCGTAATCAGGGTCATATTATTCCCGACTGGCCAGCCTTTATTGCCGAGGGGGAAGAAACCCGCTATATCGGCGATGCACTAGCTGCTGTAGCAGCCACAAGCAAAAAAATAGCAAAAGAGGCTATTAAATTAATAAAGGTAGATTATGAAGAGTTAATGCCGCTGCTTGTGCCCCGCCAAGCGCTGGCCGAGGATGCCCCCCAGCTTCACCCTAAAGGCAATCTATTAGCCAGAACAGTACTTAAACGTGGTAATGTTGAGGAAGCCATTGCTGCGGCCAAATATGTTGTAACCCAGCGTTATACCACTCCGGCTACTGAACATGCTTTTCTCGAACCGGAGAGCGCTCTGGCAGTCCCCAATATTGACGGTACTTTAACGGTGTACACTGCCAGTCAGAATGTATATGATGATCACCATGGCATTGTTTCGCTTCTGGGTGTAGAAGAAAATGAAGTACGCATTATTAGTAAAATGGTGGGCGGTGGCTTTGGTGGCAAAGAAGATCTATCGGTACAACATCATGCCGCCTTGCTCGCCTGGCATACTAAAAAACCGGTCAAAAATACTCTAAGCCGTCAGGAAAGTATTAATGTTCATCCTAAGCGTCATGCCATGGAAATGGAATTTACGACCGCATGTGATGAAAATGGGATCATTACTGCCATGAAAGCTGAACTTATTGCCGATACCGGAGCCTATGCCTCGCTCGGCGGGCCGGTACTGCAACGGGCCTGTACCCACGCCGCCGGGCCATACCAAATTCCCAATGTGGATATTGTTGGTTTAGGCGTCTATACCAATAATCCGCCAGCCGGAGCTTTCCGGGGCTTCGGTGTAACGCAGTCTTGTTTTCCCATGGAAAATAACATCAACATGCTGGCAGAAAAAGTGGGTATTTCCCAATGGGAGATACGCTGGCGTAATGCCATCGAACCAGGCAGAGCTTTGCCCAACGGCCAAATTGCCGACCAAGGCACAGCTCTCAAAGAAACCTTGCTGGCTGTTAAGGGCGCTTTTGAATCCAGTCCTTATGCCGGGATTGCCTGTGCTATGAAAAATGCCGGTATCGGTGTGGGGCTGCCTGATATAGGCCGAGTCAAGCTAAAAATCGAAAATGGCAAGGTCGTGATTCTTACTGGGGCTGCCTGCATAGGACAGGGCTTAGTCACTGTTATGACCCAGATTTTATGTGAAACAACAGGACTTGAATCTTCGCAAATCGCGGCTGTTGCGCCTGACACCTACCTTACTCCCGATTCCGGTACCACCACAGCCTCCCGTCAGACAGTATTCACCGGTGAGGCCACTCGCCAGGCGGCGCTTAAGCTCCAAGAAGCGCTGGCAACAGCCTCACTGTCTGACCTGGAAGGCCGCGAATTTTATGGAGAATACTCAGGTGTAACTGATCCTATGGGATGTGACAAACCGAATCCGGTCAGCCATGTTGCTTATGGTTACGCCAGTCAGGTAGTTATTCTTGATGACGCTGGCAAGTTAGTCAAAGTAGTCGCCGCCCATGATGTTGGCAAAGCTATTAACCCGCTGGGGGTCGAGGGGCAAATTGAAGGCGGCGTGGTCATGGGCTTAGGCTATGCTTTGACCGAAAACTTACCACTTAAGGCTGGCATACCGCAGGTCAAATTCGGAACGCTAGGTTTGTTCCGGGCCAGCAGTATTCCTAAAATAGAAAGTATAATCGTGGAAAAGAACCAAGCCGAATTGGCGTATGGTGCCAAAGGCGTAGGCGAAATTACTTCTGTCCCCACGGCTCCGGCCGTTGCCGGCACCATATAGCCGCAAAACATAAATAGAATAACGGGAGGAATAAATAATGGGCGACTTGATGAGACCTGTTCCCCTGCTTACACTTATTGCGCGGGTTTTCGAGGAATATGCAGCAGAGTGTGCTATCTTCGGCTATCCGGCCAGCCATTTTTTTCATAAGCAAACCGATAAAACCTTTTCTCTGTTTGGTGAAACCATCGAGACAGCCGTAGGTCCGGCTGCCGGTCCTCACACCCAATTAGCCCAGAATATTGCTGTTTCCTACCTGGCCGGTGCTCGCTTTATTGAGCTCAAGACAGTGCAGGAACAGGAACCGCCTGTTGCTAAACCTTGTATTGATGCCGGCGATGAAGGCTTCAATACTGAGTGGTCAAGCGAATACACAGTAGAAAAAGCATATGAAGAATATATCAAGGCCTGGGTGTTACTTCATGTTGTAGAAGAAGCTTTGGGACTTAGCAAAAGCGGCAAACGCTCCTTTCTATTCAACATGAGCGCAGGTTACAACCTGAAAGGTATCCAGTCGCCGCGCATGGACGCTTATCTGAATAACTTGATGGATGCCTCTAAGCATCCGTACTTTAAACAATGTCTGGCAGAAGTAGAAGACCAGCCGTCTGCCTGGGCTCAAAGGCTTATCTAAACGCATTTCAGGCAATGTCTGCCAGTCGATTACCCTATCTACCATGCATGGCTGTCCACCTGCTGAAATTGAGAGAATTTGCGTATATATGCTGACCGAAAAGAAAATCGATATGTATGTTAAACTTAATCCGACACTGCTGACTTATCAAGGCGTGCGTTCCATCCTTGATAGTACCGGATTTGATTATGTTGAGTTGTCAGAAGAATCTTTTGACCATGACTTGCACTATACGGACGCTATCCCCATGCTGACAAGGCTGAAAAAGCTGGCAGACGAGCATGGTCGCTTCTTTGGTGTTAAGTTGACGAACACGCTGGGATCAGTCAACTTTAAAGGGAAACTACCTGGTGGCGAAATGTATATGTCAGGCCGGGCCTTATTCCCGCTATCTGTTAACCTAGCTGCAAAAATATCGGCAGAGTTCAATGGAAAAATGCCTATTTCATTCTCCGGTGGGATTACTGAACACAATGTATTAGATGTATTTGCCACAGGGATTAAGCCTATTACCATGGCTACCGAAATGCTCAAACCAGGCGGTTATGCCCGGATGTCTGCTATTGCCACTAAACTGGAAACAGCTGCGGGCTGGGAATATGACAAGATTGATGTTGCTAAACTGCAAGCATTAGCCCACAAAGCCCTGAGCGCCGATTACTCACAAAAGGATTTCCGTGGCTATGCAAAAGCGGCTATCAAGAGCCCGCTGCCGCTATATGACTGTGCCGCTGCCCCTTGTAAAACGGCTTGTCCCATTAACCAGGATATTCCTGAATACATTCGACTGGTAGACCAAAAACGCTATGCCGAGGCATTGGCGCTCATCTATGAAAAGAATGCCTTGCCTGGCATTACAGGTACCATCTGCGATCATGTTTGTCAGCATAATTGTACCCGTCTCGATTATGAAGGCTGTGTGCATATTCGCGAAGTCAAGCGTTTGGCTGTTGAACAAGGCTGGGATGAGTATCGCAAAAACTATAAATTACCGCAAATTAAAAATGGTATCAAGATAGCTGTTATGGGCGCAGGCCCGGCTGGCCTGGCCTCAGCTTACTTCTTAGTTCGCCACGGCTTTAGTGTAACAGTGTACGAAACCCGCGCAAGTGCGGGTGGCACTGTGCAGCACGTCATTCCTAATTTCCGTATTAGTCGCGAAACTATTGAGGGTGATATCAACTTTATCAAAGAAAATGGTGTTGCGTTTGTCTTTAACTCTAGTCCGGACCTTACCCCGGCAGACCTGAAGCAAAAAGGCTATAAGTACGTAATTGTAGCCGTAGGTGCAGGCGCCGAAAAACCGTTTAACCTTAAAATTGAAGGTGGTAAAACACCTCAAATCATTCCGGCGCTGAAATTCCTGGCTCAATTTAATAAAGATGTGGCCGCTCTGAACTTAGGTAAAACTGTTGTGACAATTGGTGCCGGTAATACGGCAATGGATGCCAGCCGTACAGCTTTGCGGATAAAAGGTGTGAAAACAAGTGCTATTGTGTATCGCCGCTCCATCAACGAAATGCCTGCCAACCGTGCCGAATATGAACTGGCTGTTGCTGACAATGTTGATTTTAACTTCCTGGTTAACCCGGAAAAAATAGATGACCAGGGTAATCTTGTCTGTCAGGTCATGCAGCTTGGCAGACCGGATGCCAGCGGTCGACGTCAGCCGGAACCTACCGGTGAGTATAAGACCGTTAAAGTCGATACCATCATCATCTCAATTGGCGAAGATATCAATACAGAGTTGCTTGCCAAACTGGGGATTACCACCCAAGGTCAGCAAGTAACGAATCAAGAGAATGTGTACTTAGCAGGTGATGCCTGTCAAGGTGCTTCTTCTATCGTAAAATGTATTGCCGAAGGCCGCAAAGCAGCGGACGCCATCTGCCAAAAAGAAATAGCTGGTTTTGAAGTTAAAGTTGGCAAGACTGGTAAAGCTACAGGTGAACAGGCCCAAGAAATTACTGCCAAGAAAATTGGCCTGAAAACGGCTTCTCTGCTGACTGCCGAAGGTCAGGGTAAAGTCGAAGTGGCTATAGGAGATCGAGAATTCAGCCGCTGCTTAGAGTGTAACTATGTTTGCAACAAATGTGTGGAAGTCTGCCCCAACCGCGCTAACCTGGCTGTACGCATAGGCGATGGCTTCGATAACTATAACCAGATTATCCACCTGGATGCCTTTTGTAACGAATGTGGAAACTGCGCCAGCTTCTGTCCGTGGGAAGGTCGTCCGTTCACGGATAAGCTTACCCTATTTAGCCGGCGTGACGACTTTGACCATAGCCAAAATAGTGGTTTCTTAGTAGAAGACGAGGCAGTGACGGTTCGCGTTAACAGTGCGGTTACTACCCACCGTTTGGTAAACGGCCAGCTTGAGGCAACAGGCAATGAAGCCTTTGACAGGATGGCCCAAGTATTTAATTATCTGCACACCAATCGGCCGGCGCTGTTCGGTCCTGTGGATGAATAGGGGGGACATTGTGTTAGTACTAAAGAACGCCACAGTTGTTGAATTTCACCCGGCTTCCATACAATCCAGCGTTGATATTGTTATTGACGGCAGCAAAATCGCTGCCGTCGGCGCAGGTATTGCGGCCAATTATCAGGCCGACCGCGTGCTGGATATGCAAGGGAAGCTTGTTATGCCAGGCCTTGTCTGCAGCCACAACCATTTTTATTCCGGTTTGTCCCGGGGTATAACCGCCACTATTGCTCCCAGCCCTGACTTTATTTCGGTACTCAAAAACCTCTGGTGGCGGCTTGACCTGGCCATTGACGAAGAAATCCTCTATTACAGTGGCATGGTATGCTCGCTGGAAGCCATTCGCTGCGGGACCACTTCGGTTATTGACCACCATGCCTCACCAGCCTTTCTCAAAGGCTCGCTCAAAACCCTCAAGCAAGCCTTTGAAGAAACCGGGCTGCGCGGTATTACCTGCTATGAGACCACCGACCGTAACGAGGGATTGAAAGAAGTCGAAGCCGGAGTTCAGGAAAATGTTGATTTTGCCAAATTGTGCGAAAGTGATAAACAGGCAACGAACGGCAATCACTTGGTGGAGGCTATGATTGGCGGCCATGCACCGGTTACTATGCCTGACGCGGCCCTCAAACTGATGGCTGATGCCGTGCGCGCAACTGGGCGCGGCGTACATGTGCATGTGGCCGAAGACCGTTATGATGTGTCCCATAGTCACCATCTGTATGGCAAAGATCTGATTGTCCGGCTTAATGACTATGATTTGATTAACGACAAGGCGCTCCTGGTGCATGGCGTACACCTGTCAGACCAGGATATTGAAATTATCAACGCCAAGGATGCTTTCCTGGCGCACAACGCCCGCTCCAACATGAACAACAATGTTGGTTACAGCACCAAACTGTCGCTGTACAAAAACCTGGTATTGGGAACTGACGGCATGGGCAGCGATATGTGGGAAGAAATGAAATTTGCTTACTTTAAACATAAAGATGTTGCTGGCTCGATGTGGCCTGACAGTTACCTGAAGTTTCTGTACAACGGTAACGAGATATTGAAGCGTTACTTTGCTGCTGATTTCGGCCGTGTGGCTCCCGGCATTGGTATTTCTATGGTAAGTTCATGAAACAAAGTATCGTGTGGCAGTGAGTTGGAAATCTCTGGCTCACTGCTTTGGCTGTATAGGAAAAACCGCTAACGCGGTCCTTTGTCTTACGTTGAGTCAATGGAATACAAGGAGAGGGGTTTTACTTTTGGCATTGCCCCAAAAGTAACAAAAGGTCTAGGCCCTAAGCCTCCAAAAGCTGAAAAGCCGGGCGATATTCCTAAAATCCGTAA
>JAGGAA010000229.1 GCA_017889675.1 Bacillota bacterium
TTATCGTTCACGACTACTCGTATATTTTATGGCCTTCTGTACTGTATTTATTACCATTACAATGGTTACGTATCCGAAAGATACCTTTGATTCGGCTATCATGGGCTTGAACCTATGGTGGAATGTAGTCTTTCCCGCTCTGCTGCCTTTTTTTATTTTGTCCGAGATACTTATGGGAATTGGTGTTGTTCACTTCATCGGTGTTTTACTGGAACCTCTAATGAGACCTATTTTTAACGTCCCTGGCGTTGGTGCATTCGCCATGTCCATGGGACTTGCATCAGGTTACCCCATGGATGCTGTAATAACATGCCGTTTTCGAAAAAGCCAGCTTTGTACAGCTGTTGAGGCTGAACGCCTGCTATCTTTTACCAATACTGCTGATCCACTATTCATGTTTGGGGCCGTAGCAGTAGGTATGTTTGGGATGCCAGAATTAGGAGCAACCATTGCCCTGGCTCATTACATATCAAGTTTTCTTGTTGGAGTTGCTTTCCGATTTCATGGTCGTAGCCGTGATAGCTATGCTCTGGATAAGCCAATAGCAAGCGGCAATATCATTATTCGTGCCTTTCGGGCCTTGTATACTGCCCGTCAAGAAGACAAACGTTCACCCGGACAATTGCTCGGTGATGCTGTAAAATCATCGATGAATACTATTATACTGATTGGCGGCTTTATCATTGTATTCTCAGTATTTATTCGCATCATGACAATTATTGGTATTACCGATACCTTGACTAGTATATTTGCGTCACTTCTAAGCATGATCAACTATAACACCAACCTAGCTCCAGCATTGGTAAGCGGCTTCCTTGAAATTGATTTAGGAACACTAGCAGCCAGTCAAACAGCTGCTCCTCTAGTTGAAAAAGTTGCTGTTGCCAGTGCCATCATTGCTTGGAGTGGTCTTTGCGTGCACGGCCAAGTAGCCAGTATTGTTATCGAATCAGGCATTCGCATGACTCCTTACATGGTAGGCAGGTTACTGCACGCCGTACTTGCGGGCCTGCTCACTGTACTACTTCTCGACTCAGGACAAAACATTACCGCGCTGCTAGTCATTCCCGCATCTCTGACTATGAGTCATAGTACTAGTATGAGTTTCTGGTTGACGAAAATTGAGCAGACTACTTATCAAATTGGGATATTGCTTAGCATCCTGATTGTTATGTCAATTGCAATTCATCTACTGAGAGAAATTTATCGATATGCGAATAGAAAAGGAGCCTAGGCTCCTTTTCTATTTTGTTAAGTTACTTTTATTTTGTTGTAAATCCCGATGTCCTTGCCTAACTACTTCTAGTGTTTGTTCCAAGTTATTCAAAACATGCTTAAATACTTCATCTGCATAATTAACAGCATCGCTTTGTAAATTTTTAGCAGTTGTATTAGCCTGCGTCATAAGCTCGTTGGCTTGCTCCTGGGCCTGTTTATTGATGATATTTTCATCAGTAAGCTTAATAACATAGTTTTTAGCTTGTTCTACGATATTTTGTGCTTCTTTTTGTGCTTCATCAAGGATACGCTGACGCTCAGCAATAATTCGGTTTGCTTCATCAAGCTCTTTAGGCAGCAACCCCCGAAATTCGTCTAAAAATTTAGCCAAATCATCTTCCTCAATAATCCTCTTATTTGTAAAGGGTAGGCGGGCCGCCTCAACCAATACCGTTTCCATCTCATCTAAAAGCTTCTCAATACTCATAATCTTCTCCCTTCCCCTTCAAACAATTCTAGCTTTTTTCACGAATTCTTTTTGTGATTTTTTCTTCTAAACATTCAGGTACCAAACCAGTAATTGGTCCACCAAATTTAGCCAATTCTTTGATACTACTTGAACTAACAAATGAATATTCATTACTTGTCATCATAAAAATTGTCTCTATTTCCGGAACTATTTTTTTTATGAGCAAAGCGCGTTGAAATTCATATTCAAAGTCGCTCAAAGCTCTTAAACCCCGAACAATAAACTTGCTATTTTGCTGCAGCACATAATCATATAAAAGACCGGAAAAACTATCAACCTTGATATTAGCAATATCCTTAGTTGCTAGGTTTAACATTTCCACCCGTTCTTCCATGGTAAATATTGGTTTTTTGTTGGGATTATGAAAAACAGCTACAATCACTAAATCAAACATTTTACTAGCACGCAAAAAGATATCCACATGCCCGTTAGTAACCGGATCAAAACTGCCCGGGCAAACCCCTATCCGCATATCAACTTCCTCCTGAAGTAGTATTTTCGTAATATCGCGTTAAAAAAGCCACCAACGTCTCTCCATAACGTTCGTTACGAACCAGCTTCAGGTGTTGCCAATCCGCATTTAGTTGCTCATGTTTGGAGTACTCAACGACAATTATTCCGCCATTTTCAACAACATCAGTCTTATCAAGTTTTTGAAGCACAGCATTTACTAGTCCCTGATTATACGGGGGATCTACAAATACAAGCGTAAATGAACGCCCTGTTTGGGTTAATTGATCCAACGTTTTAAGAGAATCACCACGTCGAACTTCAGCCATCTTACTTAAATCAGCATGATTAATGTTTTCTTTTGTCGTCGCAAGACTTACCATACTATGGTCTACAAATAGCGCATGGGCGGCCCCGCGGCTTAATGCCTCCAATCCTAAATTACCTGTGCCAGCAAATAAATCCAGTACTGTCGCACCCATAATTGCATTTTGCTCAATCGACAATTCCAAGTTTGCAAGTATATTAAATATAGATCCTTTAACCCTGTCAGCCGTAGGGCGCACATCAAGCCCTTTAGGTGCTTTGAGCTTGACTCCTTTGGCACTTCCTGTAATAATCCGCATATATACCTCGAACTACAATTTAAATTCACTTTAACATAAATATTTTAGCACATTTAAACAATCACAGCACTTTTTGTGAAAAATATTATTTACTATATTATACCCGCCTCAATAGTAGACAAACAAAAATAACCGGATAACCGGCTATTTTTACCTACGTTATACATATGTTACCGATTTGCAAACAAATAATGTTTTGGCAAAAGCCGAATCTATCTATTATCTTGCAATACGAAAAGCTCCTAAAAACCGTGTCTGGTAATAGGGCTTCGACATCGCAGTCACTGTTACTTCACCGGCACCAGAACTAGCATGGATAAATTGACCATTCCCCACATATATTCCAACATGCGAAGGACCAGGGGTATAGGTACTATAGAAAACTAAGTCACCAGGCTGAATATCATTCAATGACACCCTTCGACCAAAATTATATTGTTCATCAGCAACCCTTGGCAAGGAGATACCGTATTGGCTATACACATAGTAAACAAATCCAGAGCAATCAAATCCGCCAGGAGCTGCGCCCCCCCAAGCATAAGGAACTCCTAAAAATCCTTGGGCAAAATTAACAATTTTCTGTCCGAGCTTTCCGTTAAAATTACCACGACTTGCTTCAGCAGTGCCCGCAAAGTTACGCAGGGCTTGCCATGTTCCCAAACCAACAATACCGTCATCTTCAATCCCAGTCACCTGTTGGAACTCAACAACAGCGGCCTTAGTATATGAGCCAAATTTGCCATCCACAGCTGACTGATAAAAACCTCGTTTTTCAAGTTCTCGCTGCAAAGTATAAACGGCATCATTAGCATCTCCCAGTCTTAGTACCGGCATTTCCTGACCTGACGCGAAAACTGAATTACCGGGAATAAGTAGCAATGTAACTACACAAACAACCATAAAAAAAATAATTCTGACTAACTTCAAAAACATACCTCCATCTATCGTTGTTTTATCTTTCTTCAGATTTCGACATTTTCAATAAAATTCCTGCGGGACTTAAGTCTCATCATGCACCACTAATAACCATATAATTTACATTTTCC
>JAGGAA010000230.1 GCA_017889675.1 Bacillota bacterium
CGATGCTTTTTTATTCACTCCACTTGATGTGCATGCTACATCATATTTGGCAGCATCGGTTAGAATTTTTAACTTATCGAAAACATCCATATACTTCAGCCCCTTACTTGCCGTTAGTATTATGCCTAAACGTATAGTTTATAAATAGAATACCACAAGAACAAGTGTTTTACAAACATTTGTTCTTGTGGTATTCTGGCAGATAAAATAGTCTGTACAGCAGGAAAAGAGAGACATTGTGTCGAAAAACGTAGCAGGACTGTGGAGATTTTATAGGAGAAAGATGCCCAGCTTATTTAAGTATATAATATAGAAGGTTTAAAATTTAAAAATGAAGGAGTTGAAAAACCGAAACAAGAGTGCAAACTTACTTAGATTTTTGTAAGTTTCTTGTAACGGAAGCTAGTGTGAACAACCGTGTTGTGATTGATAGTGACCTGGAGGATTTAATTCCGGGTTTTATAGAAAAACGTCAAGAAGATATTCAGGCAATTAACGCTGCCGCAGCTACCGGGGATTATGAAACAATAATAAATATTGGCCATAATCTCAAGGGTATTGGGGGCGGTTATGGTTTTGATAGGATAACAAAACTGGGGGCGGCCATTGAACAGGCTGGCAAGCAACAGGACGGCGATAAGGCCTGCGAATTAGTGCAAGTAATGAAAACGTATCTTGAACATGTCGAAATTCACTACGAATAGCGGCTTGGAGGTTATAGTGCATGGCTATTTTAATTGTTGATGACTCGGCTGACAGCCGGGCACTGATTAAACGATTGTTGGAAAAGCATGGTTTGGGGGATATTCTTATTGCCGAATCAGCAACCGATGCCTTCGCGCTGTTAGGGCTGGATCATCCGGTCTGCTTAGCTGAGAATATTGAGCTTATTCTTATGGATGGTGTTATGCCAGGTATCGATGGTATTAAGGCCTGCGGGCTGATTAAGTCGCATGCATGTTTTAAAGATGTACCTATTATTGTAATCACCGCGAGTGACGATGCTGAAACGCTGGAGAAAGCCTTTGCCGCCGGTGCTATGGATTTTATCACGAAACCAGTTAAGCAACTGGAGCTGAAAGCACGGGTTAACTCGGCACTTAATATGAAGCATGCGATTGATCAACGCAAAGCCCGCGAAGCGGAATTGGTCAAAGTATTGGAAGAACTGGAAGGCCTCAACAGAGAACTAAGCCGCCTGTCTTCGCTGGACGGTTTAACCGGTATTGCGAACAGGCGGCATTTTGACCAAATATTTGAGATGGAGTGGCGACGGGCCATACGAGCAGGGCATGACTTGTCGATTGTTTTCCTCGATATTGACTTTTTTAAATATTATAATGATACATATGGACACCAGGAAGGTGACGATTGTCTTAAAAAGATAGCAGTGGCAGCTGGTAGTGTATTAAAACGTCCCGCTGATTTGCTGGCCCGTTATGGCGGCGAAGAATTTGTTATTATCCTTCCAGAAACCGGAGTGGATGGCGCCTATGAAGTGGCACAGCAAATTCGCAGCGCCATTGAAATGTGTAATATTCCGCATAGCGCTTCCCAGATTGCTGATCATGTAACAGTAAGTATCGGTGTTGCTGGTGGGAAAATATCGTTGGCAGACAAGTCCCAGGAATTGATTGCTTTGGCCGATAAAGCTTTGTATGAAGCTAAAAATGGTGGACGTAATCAGGTTAGAGTAGCAGGAGCGGTATCCTGAGTAATGAGATATTGCCAGAATAACTCAAGGCAGGCGGGAAACAACGGTTGTCTGCTGACAGCGTAGAACTGGCGCTTAATGGCCGGACCTGGTAATGGCAGAGAAATGAGTTGACCGGATTTTAACTCGTTTGTAACCGCCCAGACCGAGATAAAGCCAACACCGATTTTAGTAAGAATAGCAGCTTTTACTGCCTGATTACTGCCTACTTCCATAATTACATTAAGCTGTTCTGCGGTAATATTCAAGTGGGCCAATGCGTCTAACGCTGTTCTGGCTGTGCCTGAGGATTTTTTTCGTAAAACAAATGGCAAGGTAAGCAGCCAGTCTTGGGCAGGGCCTTGGGTATAAGCTGCAAAATCGGGATGGGCGGCAAGTACCAGTGTGTCGTGCCAAAGCGGGTGGCTGCTGAGATGCTCTGCTGGTTTTGCACCAACTACTGCGATGGGGATTTCACCCTGGGTAAACTTTTCAAAGACAGTCTGGCTGTCACCTGTTACCAAAGACAGCTTTAGGCCGGGATGGTCTTTGAGAAAGTTTGCAACAAGTGTCGGCAAAATGTAATCAGCCGGAATGGTGCTGGCGCCAAGCAGGATTCGTCCGGCAGCACCCTGCGCCATGGCTCGGATTTCCTGGTGAGTGCCAGCAATCAAGCCATTGATTGTCCGGGTAGTATCATAGAGTTTTTCACCATAAATTGTTAAAGAAACACCTTTGGATGTCCGGATAAACAGCGGGCATCCAAAATTTTTTTCCAGATTGTCAATATGAAAAGACACAGTCGGTTGTGTAAGTTCTAATTTTTTTGCGGCCGCGGAAAAGCTGCCTTCTTCAGCAACGTTTAAAAATACGGTTAAGGATTGAATATAAGACATGTGCTCACCTCACTTGTTAATAAAACATAACTATAGTAATTCGTAAGCAAAGATAAATTTTCCTGTTAACGCCCTAAACAAGCAGGAATATTATTGTAGATATATAATATTTATTCATGTAATAAAAATATTATATATGAGGTGATAGGGTGAATTGGTTAATTATTGCCACAGGTGTGGTATTTGGCCTGGGAGCAGTACTGCTGGTCAAGTTTGGTAACCCAGGCAACTACGGTTTTTGTGCTGCCTGTCAACTGCGGGATATTGCCGGAGCGCTAGGTATTCACAGCGCAGCTACTTTGCAGTATGCCCGCCCGGAAATTATTGGTTTTATACTGGGAGCTTTCGGCTTGTCCCGCCTTGGCGGTGAATTTAGGCCGCGTGGCGGCTCTAACCCGGCATTACGGTTTGTACTGGGGATGGCCATGATGATCGGGGCTTTGGTCTTCTTAGGTTGTCCGCTGCGAGCCATCCTGCGGGTAGCAGGTGGTGACCTCAATGGTCTTACAGCTTTGGCAGGCTTTATTGCCGGCATTGGCGTGGGTGTAGTATTTTTGAAACGTGGTTTCAATCTGGGGCGGGCGCATGTTTATACAGGTGGTGTGCAGCTTACTGGTTATCTGGCAGCAGCTGCTGCGCTGGTACTGCTTATTGCCGTAAGTATGGGAGCTGGCTTTTTAAACTTTAGTGCTAAAGGACCAGGCTCTATGCATGCTCCGATTATCATTAGCCTAATAGCCGGTCTAGCAGCAGGCGCATTGGCTGGGCGCACTCGTATGTGTCTGAGCGGCGGTTTCCGTGATTTTATGCTTGTTGGCGAAACCACACTGCTTAAAATCTACGGAGTTATGTTCTTAGCTGCTTTGGCAGGCAATCTTTATTTTGGTTTTTTCAAATTGGGTTTTGAAAACCAACCGTTGTCACATACCATGCATATCTGGAATTTCCTCGGACTATTTCTTACAGGTTTGGCAGCTACATTGGCAGGCGGGTGTCCACTGCGTCAAATGATTATGGCAGGGGAAGGCAATACAGACGCCATGTTTTGCGTACTGGGCATGCTGGCTGGTGCCGGTGTAGCCCACAATCTTAATGCCGCTGGTTCGGGCGCTGGTGTTGGTATCAATGGGCAAATTGCCGTAGTAGTGGGAATTGTTATAATTGCCGTTTTAGGTTATGTATATAGAGAAAAACTTGTGCCGGTAAGCAAAGGAGTCTGATAAGTTATGGCGAATATTCTTGATTTGAGAGGGTTAAGCTGCCCAAT
>JAGGAA010000022.1 GCA_017889675.1 Bacillota bacterium
CTTGTGCTTCCTGGTCTGTTAATTGCTGATTCAATTGCCAAGTTATCAATTCCATAAACGATACCAGCCTGTTTAATCTTATCCATAATATCATCAATAGTTATAGACCGACAACCTTTAGGCATATTCACCTGTAAAGTGCTTTCCATTCTATCACGTGAGGTCAAAATCTGAATATCCGGTTCCGTCTCAATTGGTTTGTCAGCCACTTTAACTGGAGTTCCTAATGCTTCTTTTACAACTCGCACAAGCAAAGCATTCTCTGCTTTGCCAATACCGCTTATTGCTAACTGTTCGATTATTTGAGGTGCTTTTACAGCCTGTCCATCTCCTTGTGGGGGATACACAGCTAGATAGACGCTATTTTCATCTGTAGTAATATTAAAATATCCATCAAGTGAACTTACTTTATCATCTGCCTGTTCTAGAAAACGTGCATCGTCACTCATACGAATTCTCCCATCACTAGTACTAACGACTAGATTAGATTATTAAATAAAACTTGATTTTAGTCTTGATAGAGCACCTCGCAACCGGAAAATAGCTTTAGTATGAAGTTGCGATATACGCGCCTCCGACAGTTTCAATATCAAGCTTATCTCTTTTAATGTTAGTCCTTCATAATAATAGAGACTAACCACTAAACGCTCCTTCTCTGGCAACTTATCGATACTCTTGGCTAACATATTTTTTACTTCTTGTTCTTCAATATGTTGGGCAGGATTCGGTGTATGCTGCGAAGCCGTCTCGTTTCTAGCAAATTCTTCAAGTGGAATAAGTGTACTGACATTTAGATGATTAATAAGCTTATAAAGTTCGCTAAGTGGAATTTTCATTGCCATAGCAATCTCTTCATCTTTTACTGAGCGGCCTAGTGCATGTTCTAACTTAGTAACTGTTTGTTCATATTGTCGTGCTTTTTGTCTAATGGTAGCCGGAACCCAATCTTGAGCTCGAAGTGAATCTAGAATAGCTCCCCTGATTCTTACAACTGCATAGGTTTCGAACTTAACTCCTCGATCAGCATCAAAGCGTTCAATAGATTCCATAAGGCCAAAAAAACCATTACTAATCAAATCATCTTTATCCACATGCTGAGGAAGACTAACTGCAACACGGGCTGCTACTAGCTTAACTAAAGGCAGATAGTTCTCAATAAGTTTCTCCCGAATCTCCGGGTTCCTGCCATTACTATACTCCCGCCAAAGTTTGAGTGCGTTAGCAGCCTTCTGTTCAGCATTATTATCTGCCATTGGCGCTTCCCCCCCATCATTACTTTTGCGTTAGTGTTATATTCTCAAAATTCTTAGGATTCAGGGGTTCAAAATCTGTACCTGGCAGCTCATCCCCATGTTCGTCATCACCACTTACAATATCAACATTCATGCCCTTAGGCTCTACCTTGTCCAACTTTTCTTGGAAAAAACGCTCAGCAAATTGACCACAAACATATCCAAAAATTGCAAAAAGAACTAACGATACTAATGTCCGGTATGCCATGGCAGTTAGTGTAATACTATTCTGCGCACCCACCAATAAAGTTAAGCTGCTGGCAATAAGCGCCATATATAAACTAATCCGCAACTTTAGTGCCATTGTCCTTCCCCCAAATTATAATTCTTTTTCACCTTTATCAATAGTTTTGACTCGAAAAATACCATTATCTAGTTTTAACTCAACTGTACGTCCATAATTGCCACCAGTATCTTCAGCAAGTAATCTTATCTCCAGTTTCCTTAATACTAAACGTACAGCTTCTGCATTACGTTCACCTACCCGCATAATATCTGTAGCATTGGCAAAGGTAAACATTTGCGCTCCACCGGCAATCTTCGCAGTAATACGCGACTTGCTTGCACCTAGTTTTATTATATCACTAAGCATGGCTGGTAACGCTGTATCCGCAAATTTTGCTATATTCTCTGCTGAGCGAGCTTGTGTGCTGTCAGGTAACATAATATGGGCTAATCCACCAACCTTGGCAACCGAATCAAAAAGTGCAATACCAACACAAGATCCTAGACCATAACTAATCAAGCTATCGGGATTACGCCCGACCTTGTAATCAGCCATTCCCACTTTTATTAGCTCAGCCATTATTCCTTCACCCCAATTGCTGCCAGTATTGTACTGAGAGAACCAGGATCAGGAATAAGGAAAAAATGCCCCTTGACGCCATCATTCTCGGTAGTAAATTCTGTTTCGATTACCAATGCATGGTCGCCCATTTGGCCTAATTGACTCAAAATAACACTTAATATGGCCCCAGCCATATCAACAGCTAATGCCGGAATAGACGGTAATAATGTCAGTTTAGTAAAATGGGAAAGCGCATTCAAATAAGCACCTGCTAAAATATTACCAATCTCCATCAATGCTGACTCATCCATAGAATTAAGAAGTTGCGTTTCTCCTTGTTCACGCCCCATTAACATATCGACCAAATAAAAGGCACTGTCCCGTGGAAGCAGAAATAAGATGCTCCCAGGTGCCAGACCAAAAACTCTAAGGTAAACACCTGCAACCATAGCATCCGGGCCGCCTACGACATCAGGTACTTCACCAAGAGGAAGAATTGATACTTCTGGTACTGTCATATCAATTTTGTTATTAATAATTTGAGATAACGCAGTTGCCGCATTGCCAGCGCCAACATTGCCTATTTCCCTCAAGGCGTCCAACTGCAATGGTGATAGTTTTAATATATCCTCAGACAAAGTTTGCCACCCCTTTGATATCTACGCCTTTTAGCTAGCCTTAACTTCTTGGCCGATACCAAGAATTGCATCTGCATTAAGCAATATTAAAAGTCGATTCTCTAATTTACCGATGCCACTTAAATAGTCGGCAGCAATACCACCTACAACGGTTTGCGGTGGTTCAATATTATTTTGGTCAATTGTCGTTACTTCAGACACTGCATCAACAATCATGCCAACATTTATATCTTCTACTTTTATAATAATAATTCGTGTATCATCGGTATACTCCTCCGGAGGTAAATTAAGCCTTTTCTTTAAATCAATAACAGGTAAAACACTACCTCGCAAATTCATTACACCTTTAATATAATCAGGAGAATGAGGCACTCGCGTAATCTCAGTTATTCGCTTGATCTCTTGAACTTGCAAAATAGTGACACCATACTCCTCGCGCCCTAATTTAAATACCACTAGTTGAATCTCATTACCAGAATATGTTAGTTCAGACATCTTTCATTCCTCCCATTCTTACTGCTTTAACGCCCCAACATCCAAAATAAGCGCAACTTGACCATTACCTAAGATAGTAGCACCAGCAATAGCCTTAATTCCAGCTAGTAATTTCCCCATAGATTTAATTACTATTTCTTGCTGCCCAATAAGTGTGTCTACAATTATCCCGGCACGATTTTCCCCTATATGAACAATTACTACAAATAGTTCTTCTTGATTTTGCTGGCAAGTATTAGAAACATTAAGCACCTTTGCCAGACGAACTATTGGAATGATTTGTCCCCTAAGTAGTATAGCTTCTTGATTTTGAATAGTTTTGATATCCTGGGAAGTAATATTAATGGTACTATCAATGGAGCCAAGAGGAATGGCATAAATCTCTTCAGACACTTTCACTAATAATGCCTGAATAATCGCCAACGTTAATGGCAGCCGAATCTTGAACCTACTGCCCTCATCAATTTTTGTCTCAACATCCACCATGCCGCCTAATTCTTCAATTTTAGTTTTAACAGCATCCATGCCAACACCGCGTCCTGAAACATCTGTTACTGTGTCAGCAGTCGAGAAACCTGCTAAAAATACAAGTCGAACAGCCTCAGCCGGTTCAAGCTTATCAGCTTCAGCTTGCGTAATCATTCCCTTATCTACTGCCTTTTGTTTTATAATATCGGCATTGATACCTTTACCATCATCTTCAACCATAATAATAACATTATTACCTTCATGCCGCGCAATTAGACGAACTTCACCAACCGGATTTTTTCCTTTGGCCTGCCGTTCAGCCGGATGTTCAATACCATGATCAATCGAGTTTCTTAGAAGATGAACTAATGGGTCACCTATTTCATCAATTACTGTACGATCAAGCTCTGTTTCTTCTCCCTGAATGATGAGATTAATTTCTTTATTTAGCTCGCGGGACAAATCTCTAACCATTCGGGGAAAACGATTAAATACTTGACCAACAGGAACCATGCGAACTTTCATAACTACTGCCTGTAAATCTGTCGTTACCCGATCCATCTGCTCCATAGTTTCAATAAGATCAGCAAGTCTATGCGTTAAGCCAATTTGTTCAAGCCGGGTCTTATTAATAACTAATTCTCCAACAAGATTAAGCAAACTATCCAGCTTATCAATATCCACTCTTACTGATTGGCCACTTTTATGTTTTTTATCATTATGTTCACTTGCAGCTTGTTTTGCCGGTTTGTCAATAGCAACCTTGTTATCCAGATTGCTGACAATTGGTTTTTCTGCTTGAATATCTGCAACTGCAGCTGATTTTTCAGTAATTTCCGGAATTATGACTGGAACAACATCTACTTTTTCAATTTCTGAAATACTGAGAACAGCTGCTTCAATATTTTCAGCGTCAGCGCTTGTCACAATACTAACTTGGAACGTGTTATCGAAGTTCTCTTTTTCCAATTCTTCAACAGTCGGTACACTCTTAATTACTTCGCCAAGTTCTTCTAATGCATTCATTACCATATACGCCCTAGCCGATTTAAGGAGACAGCCTAATCGCAAACTAACCTGAACTTCATAACACTCAAGTCCTTGCTTTCTTGCAGCTGTAACAACATTGATCTCCATATCATCAAGATCGGACGGTTCACCCGAACTAGCTTCAGTCTCTTGCGTCGTCGCAGTTTGCGCAGAGTGTTGCTCAGCTACCGAAGGCAGCTCACCTTTAGCAATAGCTGTAAGTTTGGCAATAAGCGGTTTAATCTCTATAGCTGTATCAGAATTTGAGGCTACACTTTCAACTAGTTGTTCTAATGTATCGACACACTTAAATAAAATATCAGTAATATCATCATTAGCTCGAAGTGTCCCTTTACGAAGCAAATCAAGAACGTTTTCCATCTCATGTGTAAGCTCGGCAATCGTTGTAAACCCCATAGTAGCAGACATACCTTTAATGGTATGCGCACTTCTAAATATTTCATCAAGCACAGTCAAGTTGCCAGGATCATTTTCAAGATCAAGCAAACAACTGTTCAAGGCTTGAAGGTGCTCACGCGATTCTTCTAAAAACATCCCCATATACTGATTGATATCCATTCATCTACACCCCCACATTTTATATTTACTGTTTAGCCAAAGCTCTGAGTATTTCAGCGGTTATACCAGTAATGGGCGCTACCCTATCAACTACACCTGCTTCAATAGCTGATTTAGGCATTCCAAACACAACTGCCGTTGATTGATCTTCAGCGATAGTCTGACCATTTTGACGTTTAATCGCTTGGATACCTATCGTGCCGTCATGACCCATACCGGTTAAAATGACACCTATTGCTCTACTACCAAAAATACGTGCTACTGCTTCGAATAGAGGATCTACTGCTGGTCTATGTCCACCGACGGGAGGGTTTTGATTAAGTTTAACAACTACTTTACCACCTTCTCTTTCAAGCAGCATATGATAATCTCCTGGTGCAATCAATACAAGACCTGGGCGCACAACATCATTATGTTCAGCTTCTTTCACGGTTACAGAAGATAGCGAGTTTAGTCGTTCCGCTAATGACTTGGTAAATCCTGGCGGCATATGCTGAACAATAACAATTCCACAGGGTATGCTGCCAGGAATTTTAGTTATAACCTCCTGTAACGCCCGCGGTCCACCTGTAGAAGTACCAATGGCAATAATGCGTTCTTCTGGTGCCCCAGAGGCAGGTGCATATGATTGTTTTAGCGCTGGCATAGTGGTAGTAATCTGCCTTTTTGTAAGCTGCAAGACATTCGCTCTAACTGCCGCCCGGCATTTAGTCAGAATTTCAGTCCGTATTTCCGCAATATTAGAGATAGGCCCTGCCGTTTTAGCAACAAAATCGACAGCACCTAATTCAAGCGCTCGCAAAGTAGCATTAGCACCAGCCTGCGTCAGGCTACTAATCATAACAACTGGTGTAGGGCACTCTGACATAATTGTTTCTAATGCCTTAAGACCATCCACAACAGGCATCTCAATATCAAGAGTAATTAAATCAGGTTTCAAACGGTTTGCTTTATCAATTGCATCTTTACCGTTACGTGCAGTATCAATCACAGAAAAATCAGCTTCCCCGGCAAATAAATCACCCAAAAGTTTACGCATAAACACAGAATCATCAACAATCAGCACTTTTATCATAAAATCACCACCAAAATCTTAGTTATTCCATGCCTTTACGTCGCTGTTCAAGCTGTTTTTTAAAAATAAACTTAATAATATTACCACGGTCTTTTTCACTAATTTCAATAAATCCCATTCCCACCCAGAATACCATACGATCATGTTGTGGCTGGAGTACTCTGATCACTTCACTTTTTAAGGTAAGGGAACCAATCTCTGGATAATGAATTGTCACAAGTAATTTAGTTCCAATAGCCCAGCGGTGGGTGGTAACAATTTGCACACCACCACCACTGATATCTTTTGTTGAAGCATTAATTATTGTATCATCAACCGTGTTTTCATCGGTAATCGCCCTAATTTGAACAGATAAAGCCGCATCAATTCGCACAAAAGCCCTTTGCTGAATTTTTTTTATATTATAGGGCAATGCAATCTTCCATACAGGCAATGGCTTCAACTGTTTATCCAAGAAGGAACTAGTAAATTCAAAAGCCACGTGATTAACCACTGTTCGCCCGAAAAATATATCCCCCCGCTGCAATATAACTGGAAAACCCTTAGTCATTGGCATAGCTATCACCATACTATCAGTAGTCATGTCTTCAACACGGCTGCGATATTGCTCAGCAAGCCCGCTTCGTTCAGGAACAATTACTTCAAGACGCTGATTAAGTTTAAAAATATTTTCTGGCTTAATGCTAATATCGACCCCTCCTTTTGAGGACTACTACATATATTCTAAAAACTTATAGAAAAATCCTTTTATCCCGCTTGGCTGATGTTGTACATTTTTTCCCTGAAGTACGCCCTGGGCAATATCTTCGATGCATCTCGACGATATTGCTTCAGGAAATGATATTAAAAGCGGTATTTGGCTTTTAACTGCTTTAACCAGATTACGATCCTCATAAATATAACCAAGATGCTCAATGGCCACATCGAGAAATCGCTGGGATACTCGCATTAATTTATCTACAACCATTTGGCCTTCATCACGATCTACAATACGATTAACTACCAGTTTGAGGGGTGCATTCCCTTTTTGCCCTGCATAGGCTTTCACCATCGCATAGGCATCTGTTATCGCGGTAGGTTCTGGTGTTGTAATAATAATAACTTCATCAGCAGCCATAACAAAATTCAAAACATTACGGCTAAGTCCGGCTCCCGTATCAATTAAAATAAAGTCAGCCCAATTATCAAATAAAGATATTTGGCTAACTATATAGTTTAAATGGGCATCGCTTAAATTAGCCAAATGATAAATTCCTGAACCGCCAGCCATAAACTTAATACCGCGCGGACCATCTGTGGCAATGTCGGTAATCTTCAAGCCATCTTCCAATAAATTAAGAATATTATAACTAGCTGAACAACCAAGAACCACTTCCACATTAGCCATCCCTAAGTCAGCATCAATTACCAATACTTTTTGGTTTAGTGCGGCTAATGCCAGCGCTAAGTTTACAGTAAAATTAGTCTTTCCGACACCGCCTTTACCACTAGTAATTGCGATTACCCGGCTTTTGGCACTTTGCTTAATAACCGCACTTGTCGGAATGGAAGAACCTAATGTCATTTGACGCAATTTCTCAGCTTGATCACTCATATTAATCCCTCAAAATCATATTTGCTAATTTAGTAGAGGTAATTAACTCAATATCATCTGGAACACTTTGTCCTGTGGTCATATATGATAAAGAGGTGGGGAAATGATATACCAAATTTAGAATGGTGCCCAAATTACTTGCTTCATCGACTTTTGTAAATAAAAATTTCTGAGGAGAGCAAATTGAAAATTTATTTACTATTTCTAAAGCATCACGATATTTTGTTGTAGTGCTCAAAACAAGATGTGTTTCAATGCACGGATCTACTGACAATAATGCCTGCAATTCCTCTAATTGACCATGATTGCCTGGACTACGTCCAGCAGTATCCACTAACACCAACTGCTTATCCTTATGGCGATAAATTGCATTCTTAAGCTCATCAGGAGAATACACAATTTCTATTGGCACACCAATGATATCACCATAAATTTTCAATTGTTCAACAGCAGCAATGCGATACGTATCTGCTGTTATCAAAGCTACCTTATAGCCCTCTTTTAATGCAAAATTTGCAGCTAGCTTAGCAATAGTCGTAGTTTTTCCTACGCCTGTCGGTCCAATCAACGCTACCGTTTTACAGCTTGAAGGCAGTATAGTAATTCCATCAATTTTTTGGAAGCAATTGGTGATGCGATCAACTAAAAGTTTACGAGCAACCCCTTGATCACCACCGACAATAGCGTTGTCATCTGCCAATCCCTTAATTAGATTGGCGGCAATCACAGGTTCAATATCATTCTTAATTAATAAGTCCATAAGGGGCGAGGATTGTTTGTTGTTTTTAGGAAGTTGGCCTACCATTTGTTCTATCATTTTCCGCATAGACGACATTTCAAGCTGTAGCGTCGTTATTTTCGCATCGTCTACGATATTGGCTGCTAGCGGAGCAGCAATGATTGATTGCTTTTTGGGGGCAACAGTGGCAACAGTATCTATGGCTGCCATGACCTCTACCATCTCTTTGCCAAAAAAACCAAAAATCCCACCTTTTTTAAACCGGCGAGTATGCAAGATAACGGCATCTCGTCCTAAATCTTGTTTTACATGAGCCATTGCTTCTGCCATGTTGTGTGCTGTAAATAGTTTAACTTTCAACTTACAATTTCACCATCCCTAGTGCCTGCACTTCAGCTTTTGGATCCAATTCAGCATAGGATAAAACCGTTAAATTGGGCGCTACTCGTTCTGTAAGTTTGCGGAAATACAGCCTAGCTCCGGGATTTGTAAGAACTACTGGCTGATAACCCATATTAGTTAGCTTAGAAAGTTCATTTGTAAGACTAGTAATTACAGCTTGCACCATTTTTGGCTCTAATGCAACATATGAACCTTGCTCAGTTCGCTGCACTGAATTAGGGATATTTGGCGAGACAGTGCATGTCGAACATACTCGGTTAAAATCTCCGTATCTTTCGTTAATTGAGCATAATCAGCCACTGTCTCAAAAATTGTTACCAAATCTCTAATAGAAACTTTCTCACGCAGCAAATTCCCCAATATTTTTTGAATTTCGCCAATTGATAGGAGATTAGGGGTCAATTCCTCAACAACAGTTGCATTATTTTGTTTAACCGACTCAACCAAGGTTTGTACTTCCTGCCTTCCTAGAATCTCAGCAGCATGGCTCTTGATAATCTCAGTAAGATGTGTTGCCAAAACAGACACCGGGTCAACTACCGTATAACCTGCCAGCTCGGCTTGCTCACGATAAGTCTCTTGAATCCACAGCGCAGGCAGCCCAAAAGCCGGTTCTACAGTTTCAACTCCTGGCACTGATTCAAAAGCTGCACCTGAATCCATGGCTAAAAAGTGATCTAACATTAATTCGCCTCTGGCAATTTCAATACCTTTTAATTTAATTACATAGATATTAGGTTTCAATTGAATATTATCGCGAATCCGGATTGTCGGAACAATCAGCCCAAGTTCTAATGCGCATTGACGGCGAATCATAACCACTCGGTCTAATAAGTCACCGCCTTGGCTGACATCAACAAGCGGAATAAGACTATAACCAATCTCCAATTCCATTGGATCAACTTGCAGCAAAGCAATGATATTTTCAGGTTTTCGGACCTCTTCTTTCTCAATTTCCTCTTGTTGAGACGCTTCCATCTGAACATCTGATTGTTTAGTTCTAATGAGGGTATAGCCAACGCCCCCAGTAATAGCACTGAGAGCAAAAAATGGAACGCCCGGCAACCCTGGAATTAAGCCTAAAATCAATAATACCCCGCTGGCAATAAAAAATATGCGGGGATTATTGATAATTTGACGGGTAAGATCTGAGCCTAAGTTAGAATCAGAAGCTGCTCTAGTTACCACAAGACCTGTAGCCGTAGATACTAATAACGCTGGTATCTGATTAACCAAACCTTCGCCTACTGTCAACAACGTATACGTCTGAAGTGCTTGCAGAACATCCAGGTTCCGCTGCACCATCCCAATAACAAAACCACCGACAATATTGATTACTATAATAATAATAGCAGCAATGGCATCGCCTTTAACAAATTTACTCGCACCATCCATTGCACCATAAAAATCAGCTTCCCGTTGAATATTTCTACGGCGCTCACGCGCATCTTTATCACTAATAAGCCCAGCATTAAGATCAGCATCAATACTCATTTGCTTACCAGGCATAGCATCCAAAGTAAAGCGGGCGGCAACTTCAGCAACACGTTCAGCGCCCTTAGTAATTACAATAAACTGAATGATAATCAAAATAACAAACACAATAAAACCAACTACCGCATTACCACCAACGACAAAATTACCGAAAGCGGCAATGACTTCGCCAGCATGTCCCTCAAGTAAAATAAGACGTGTAGACGATACATTAAGTGCCAAGCGAAATAAGGTCGTAATTAACAGCAATGACGGAAATACAGAAAAATCTAAAGGCTGAATATTATAAATAGCCACCATTACAATAATCAAGGCTAATGTAATATTTAATGTCAATAATAAGTCAAGCAGCATTGTCGGTAGTGGAATAATCATCATTACTACAATTGTAATAATAGCAACCGCAACCATGACATCACTATATTTTTCTATGCCTGTAATCAAGGCAGATTCTCGACTAGTAGCCATCTATTCTATCGCTCCTTCAAGCTAGGACAAACGTTTCTTTAACCGATATACGTAAGCCAAGACTTCTGCAACCGCCTGATATAACTCATTAGGTATAACATTACCAATCTCTACCACCGGATATAATGCCCGGGCTAATGGTTTATTCTCAACAACAACAACTTTATTTTCCCGTGCTACTTGTTTGATACGTTCAGCCAAAAAATCCTGACCTTTAGCCAGAACCACCGGAGCGGCCATACTTTTATCATACTTAAGGGCAATAGCTAAATGAGTAGGATTGGTAACAACCACATCAGCTTGAGGAATTTCTTGCATCATCCGCCTCATAGCCATAGCTCGCTGTTTTTCCCTGATTTTGCCTTTTATTTGCGGATCGCCTTCTGTTTGCTTCATTTCTTGTTTGACTTCTTCCTTAGACATCTTCAAGCTTTGATTATGTTCCCACCATTGATACATATAATCAAATATTGCTAAAATCATCATAACCGCAATAATTTGGAAAGCCAGGTCAATAACCAACGATCCAACTAATTTAAGGGAGTCCATTAATTCCATGCTAATTAGTTTGGGAATATCACTTGTTTTAACAACGGCAAAGCGATAAATAAAATAACCAATAACACCTACTTTAAAAAGAGCTTTGGCGAGTTCAACAAGTGATCTTTTTGAAAATAGTCGCTGAAAACCAGATAGTGGATTTATTTTACTAAAATCCGGCATTAACACTTCTGTTGAAAAAATTACTCCTACTTGCATAAAATTAATAACCACTGAAATTACCATAATAACTAAGAGAATCGGCAAAACTGTCTTTACCATAACAATTCCGCTATTTAAAAATAATATCTGAACAGCATTAATCGTTAAATCGGCTGTCGCCAAACTAGATAAAGTAGCTGCCGTGTAACTTGCTAATTCATTATATACACCAACACCTAACAAATTCAGAGTGTAAAAACCAGCCAAAATGACGAATGCCGAACTAATCTCAGAGCTTTTGGCCACCTGCCCTTTCTTCTTAGCTTCCGATTTACGCTTAGGGGTAGCCTCTTCCGTTTTTTCACCATTAAACAACTGCAAATCAAAATCAGTTAGCTTATATCGACTATCATTAACTGGGGGCAAAACTTTCCAAGAGGCGATACATATTATGAAAGCCATCATTGAAAATCACCTCCAAAAATGCTATATAAACTGGTAAAGCTAACGATAGTACAAACATGCCGACAAGAATTTTGCCCGGCATACCAACAATAAAAATATTCATTTGTGGCATAGTACGAGCCAAAATACCTAATGCTACATCGGTAAGCACCAATGCTACCAATACTGGTAAACTAATCTTAATTGCAATAATAAAAAGAATAACAACCATATCTACTGCAATATTAGCCATTTCCGGGCGAAATAATCCGCGGGTTACTGGAATACTTGTAAAACTGTAAACAATCGCTGATAAAAAAAGATGATGACTGTTACTAGTCAAAAATACTAATATCGCCAAGATATATTTAAAGTTCCCAACAATCGGTACCTGCTGGCCAAATTGAGGATCGATGACATTAACCATTCCAAAACCGATTTGTGTATCAAGAAAAGCACCCGCCATCTGTATCCCATAAAAGATAAATGAGCAAGCAAACCCCATGATCAAGCCAATCAAAAATTCACCAATAACGATCGCCACATAGGAGAGCAAAGCATCTGGGATAACAAGGTTTGGTTGAATTAATAGTGGTAACAAAATATAAGATATTAGTAAAGACAACCCCGCCTTTACTAGTAGCGGAACATTGTGAGCGCCAAAAATAGGAGCTGATGAAAAAATACCACTTATTCTTGCAAAGATCAGTAGGAAAAAACCTAACTGATTTTGCAATAAAGTAACTAAATCCACTATTTGTTACCACCTATCTATCGGTAAAACTAGCCCCCCATTAACGCACCATATTCGGCAGACTCATAAAAATCTCCCTGGTATAGCCCACCAATATACTCAGCATCCATGGGCCAAAAACAAGTACAGCAACAAAAACAGCAATAATTTTAGGAATAAAAGCAAGTGATTGCTCTTGTATTTGGGTTGTCGCTTGGAATATGCTGACCGCAACACCAACAATTAGGCCAAGAATGAGCATTGGGGCTGACACCATCATAACCATTGTTAAGGCATCACGACCAATCTGGATAGCCATATCGCCAGACATAAGTGCCCCCCTTTACACAAAGCTACTAACTAATGACCGGATAATCAAATGCCAGCCATCGACCAGTATAAATAATAAAATTTTAAAAGGTAACGATATCATTACTGGCGGCAGCATCATCATTCCCATCGCCATAAGGGTGCTAGCCACCACCATATCAATAACAATAAATGGAATATAAATTAAAAAACCAATTTGAAAAGCAGTTTTTAGTTCACTAATAATAAAAGCCGGAATTAATACTGATGTGGGAACATCTTCCGGTGCATTAGGTCGCGGCATCTCAGATAAATTTACAAATAAGGCTAAATCGTTTTCGCGAGTCTGTTTAAACATAAATTCCCGCATAGGTTTCACAGCCTCGGTCATCGCAGTTTGCTGATCCATTGTCCCCGCCAGCATCGGCTGTAAAGCATTTTGGTTAACCTGATCAAAGTAGGGGGACATAGTATAAAAAGTTAAGAACAGTGATAGCCCTACTATAACCTGATTAGGAGGTACATTTTGCGTTGCCAGAGCACTACGTAAAAATGATAATACTATAATGATGCGTGTAAAGGAAGTCATCATAATCAAAATAGACGGTGCCAGTGAAAGCACCGTTAACATTAACAGAACTTGCAGACTAAGCGCAACATCCTGAGGACTATTTGCTTGTTCCACCCCGACATTGATATTGGGAATAGGTATTAACGGTGCTGCTCCAGCTACAATGGGGCAAGCTAATACCATAATTATAGTCAAAATCAAAACTTGGTATTGCCCTAATTTCACATTGTTCATCCTTTGAGACACTCTATTTACCTCTTCCTACTATCGGTGTCATGCTCCTCCTCGCGAAATTCGAGAGTGTCGGAACTGAAAGTATCGGGGGATTTTTTTTGCATTTTTCTGAGCAAACCAAGTTGACGCTGAAAAACACTACTAAACTGTTCCGGAGGCATAACGATATTTTGAGTGGCCTTAAGCTGTTCAATATCTGATAGAGAGGTTATCTCTTTGAGCATCGTAATATTCTGCTCGGTTACTCCTAATACCATAAACTTACCGGCTATCTCAATTACATAGATAGCACGGTTAGGCCCCAAAGATAAGGTAGCATAAATCTTACCACTACCAAATCCTCCGCCACTAGTCATTCTTTTTCCTAAGAACCGCGAAGTAAGATAAGCAAGACCAAGAACTAATAAAAAAGTTAATAGTAATGATAAAATATATCCACTGGTTGCAAACCAAGACGACGTTGCTGGTTGAGGCTCCTGATATTTTAAATACTCGCCTGTTTCCGCAGCAGCTAACACCTGACCTGTAAATAAGGATAAATAAACAAGAAAAAATAGAATACCGCCGCTAACGCGCCAATTACTAAGCATCTATCAATTTCACCTGACTAACCAACTGCTTTACGAACAGCTTCCAGAACACGGTCAGGTTGGAACGGCTTAACAATAAAATCGCGAGCACCTGATTGAATTGCTTCAATAACCATCGCCTGCTGTCCCATTGCACTACACATAATTACTTTTGCGCTAGCGTCTATCTTTTTAATTTCTTTTACAGCAGCAATTCCATCCATCTCTGGCATAGTAATATCCATAGTGGTCAAATCCGGTTTAAGTTCCTGATATTTTTCTACCGCTTTGAGCCCATTTTCCGCTTCGCCCACTACATCATACCCGTTTTTAGATAAAATATCTTTAATCATCATTCTCATAAAAGCGGCATCATCAACAATTAAAACTTTAATGGCCATTAAATTTATCTCTCCTATCAAATAAAAATTGGGAATTACTACTGAAGATGGCTAGCCCGTTCCAACGGAGTTATGATATCAGTAATCCGTACGCCGAAGTTCTCATCAATTACTACTACCTCACCTTTGGCAATCAGTTTACCATTAACCAGAATATCTACCGGTTCACCTGCAAGCTTATCCAATTCTACCACTGATCCTGGAGTCAATTCCAGAATATCACGAATTAGTTTGCGAGTTCGTCCAAGTTCAACCGTAATCTGTAGCGGCACATCCATAATAAGGCCAATATTGGTATCTACACCAGGCATGCCTGCCGCTGTTAAAGGAGCAAACTGCACTGGCTGTACAGCAACATTTTGCACTTGTTGCTGTTTAGGCTGGGATGCTGGTTGAGCGGCATATACAGGAGCCGGTTGCGGTTCAGCTACTGGCTTAGGAGAAGCGGCAGGCTGTGGTGCTGACGCAGCAGGCTGTTGCACAGCATTCAACAGATTTTCGACCATTTCCTTAGCTATATTAATAGGTAATATTTGCATAAGCTCGCTGTCAATAAGATCCTCTACTTCCATCCGGAAAGAAATACGTACTAACGAATCATCACCTGAAACAATACTATCAATATTAGGATCTACTGCGAAATCCAACAGATTGACTTTCGGTGGTGCAATATCTACCTTTTTCTTAAACATCGTCGATATGGAGGTTGCCGTTGAACCCATCATCTGATTCATCGCTTCGCTAACAGCACTCATATAGAGTTCATTGAGTTCTGTTTGCGGATTTGTGCCATCTCCACCCATCATTAAGTCAGCAATAATTAATGCATCCTGCTCACGTACTGCTAAAATATTAGTACCTAATAGACCTTGCGTGTACCCAACTTCAATAACTAAATAGGGTAACGGATATTGGCGTTTAATCTCATTTAAGCTAGTTATCGAAACCTTTGGTGTAGTAATTGATACTCGCCTACCTAAAAGCACTGACATTGTCGTGGCCGCAGTACCCATAGATATATTACCAATCTCACCTAAAGCATCTTTTTCAATGTCGGATAAATCTTGCCCTGCCGGAGATGGCGAGGCTGCAACCGGTTCGCCTCTTAGCAAAGCGTCTATTTCTTCCTGGGACAGGAATCCATCACTCATTATCATCATCTCCTTGGGAAATTACTTGCGTTATTTGTATTGCATTTCTATTAGAAATAAGTCCCGGTTTACACTTAAATTTTTCTCGGCTGCCAACAAGTATACTTAAATCACTTTCTGCTTTCGTTTCCAATTGCAGTACATCACCCACTCCTAAATCCAATAGTTCATGGACAGTAACAGTAGCTCGTCCAAGTTCAACAATAACAGGAATAAGCGTTCTCTCAATTTTTCGTTTTAATACATTCACCGTTTCCGGTGAAGCTTGCTTAGCTGCTGCCGACGACACCCAGAATGTTGTCGTCAATTTTGACATAATTGGTTCAAGTACCAAATACGGAATACAGATATTCATCAGACCTTCAGCTTGACCAATCTTAGCTTGAAGGGTAATGAGTACTACCATATCATTAGGAGGAACAATCTGTGTAAACTGCGGGTTAGTCTCTAAAGCTTCCATGCGGGGTTCAATCGCCAGAACCTGTTTCCAGGCTTCTTGCATGCTATCCATCGCTTTATTAATAACTTTTCGGATAATCGCTTCCTCAATATCAGTCAACGAACGTGGCTTAGCAGGTGGTAAACCTGGACCGCCAAATAGTCGATCAATAATTGCCAGTACAATATTAGGATTTATCTCTAATATTGCGTTTCCTTTAAGTGGTCGCATCTGAAAAATACTAATAACGCTGGGGTTTGGCATTGACCGGATAAACTCCTCATATGTCAGTTGGTCAACAGAGGCCACATCAATATGAATAAGTGTCCGAAGATGCGCTGATAGGTACGTATTAAGCAAGCGCGCAAAATTTTCATGAAGCATATACAGAGTACGAATTTGATCCTTTGAAAATTTATCTGGGCGTTTAAAGTCATATATTTTGATTTTACGTTGTTTTTCTTCGGTTTTTATTTCTTCAGCAGTTACAACGCCGGTAGATAAAGCTGACAAAAGTTCGTCAATTTCAGATTGTGATAAAACATCGGGTCCTGCCAATCCTCCCCCTCCTTTCCTATCCAAAATTGCTACTAACAGCCTAGCTGACTACAGCTATTTTAATTATACTAAAAGAATGAACGCGAAGCTACTGTAAAACAAAATTGGTTATATAGATATCATAAACTCGTTCTTCACCAAGCGTTGTGTTAATTTCATTTTTCAACATCTCTTTTAACTGCTCTTGCTTGGTTGGGTCAAAATCTTCAATTTTTTGTGAACGCAAAACATAAACAGCAGTATCTAATATCTTTATTTCCTCAGGTGACGGCATTTTCCCTTCCTTTGTCGCTGCATTTTTATTTGGTTTTAATTCTACAATGACGCCAATTTTTAGATAACGTCCACTATTTACACCGCCAATATTGATAATCAACCCGTCTTTTGCATCCCCCAGCTTAATAAACTGTCCTGGCTCATGCAGAGCATTTTTTTTCTCAACCGTTTGATCTGACACAACCCTAGTTGCAATCAAATACGAAATACCACCGGCTAAAATTAAGCCCACAACAATTAAGATGATCAGTACCATCATCGACATCTTCTTGGGTTTTTCCTCTTCAGCCACTGGCGCACCTCCCTTACAGTATCTTTGGACTACTCATTCTATTTGCTACTCACATACATTTCATGTTAGCGCATATTCCGAAATAATGCCCGGCGATAATCCATTACTTTACGGACGATCTCATCCATAGCTTCTTCCACGATAAGCTTCTTCCCACTAGTTAAGGTAATTACTGTATCAGGTGTCTCTTCGATGGTTTCAATCAATTCGGCATTTACTACAAAATCACAATCTTGAGATTTAAGTTTTGTAACCTTTATCATGTCATTCCCTCCCTTACTATTGTTCTATAAAAATCCATGGCTAGTTATACTTTTCCTCCGGAAAAAACAGGTAGCAAAAGGGAGGCTTTCCCCCCGCTACCTTTCCTTGAAATTATCGTTTCAGATTGGCTAATAACTCCAGCATTTCATCTGTTGTTGTAATAATCTTGGAGTTAGCCTGGAAACCACGCTGGGTAATAATCATGTCACTGAATTGCTGCGCCAAATCAACGTTGGACATTTCCAAGCTACCTGCCGTAAAGGTACCACGGCCGCCAGAGCCGCCGGTGCCGATCTGAGGATCACCGGAATTATTTGATTTGGCATATAGGTTCTCCCCAGCTTTAGTTAAACCACCTGGATTATTAAATACCGCCGAAGCAACCTGTCCAAGACTCTTGCTCTTACCATTAGTGAAAGTAGCAGTAATAATCCCGCTTTGATCAATGGTTAATTTGGACATATCAAGTGTACCAGCCGGATAACCGTCACCATTTGTCGCTTGAAGGGTAGATTCACCAGCATATTGGGTAAGAGTTTCAAAATTCATCATGACTGTCATTGGATCAGCACCACCTTTTGGCGTAAAAGCTACATCTTTCGCCGTCGTAGTGGCAGTATATGTGGCGTCTGGAAGCGGGATCTGTAGTATAAGTGGGACCGGTAGAATCATATTCAATTGTACCCTTTCCTAATGACTTAGTAGTTCCAGCTTCTACTACATTATAACTCCATTTATCTGTACCAGAGTTAGTAAACGTTGTCGTATAAATATGAGGAACATTTTTATCATCCCAAACTAAAGAACTCACCGAGTGTTCTGATTTCGAAGTATTATCAAGCGTTGTCACATTTATGTCAACATCGCCCGGAGTCGTAGAATCAATTTGCATTACTTGAGGATTCTGCCCATCAGTACCAAATGTTATTTCTCCTAATAAATTTTCAGGTGCCGGAGTAGCTAACGCATCTGGAACATCTACACTATAAATCCATTTATTATCAGCAACTTTAATAAAATTAGTATCCACAGAATGGCCATTGCCTTTACTATCATACACAATGGTAGATGCCTGAACAATCGTGCCTACCTCAGCGTCATCTGACAAGTTATTAATAAAATCATACGATGTAGTAGCTTTAGCTGCCATAGTATCACCAACAGGTATTTGAATACTACCGATATCACTGCTTGAGTTGATCACACCATCCGCGTCAGCCATCCACCCCGCAACCTTTAGCCCAGTGCCAGGTACAAGATAATTACCTTGCGCATCAAAGTCAAAGTTACCGGCTCTGGTATAGTATTTATTGGTACCATCAGTTACAATGAAAAATCCCTGGCCGGTAATCGACAGGTCGGTCTGCTTGCCTGTTGTCTGGTAGCTGCCATCAGTAAAGAGCGTATCAATACTGGCTACGCCCATGCCTAGGCCAACCTGCATCGGATTTGTGCCACCACGATTGCCTTGGGCAGAAGATGCCCCTTGCATGGTTTGGCTCAAAATATCTTGAAAGTTAACTCTGCTTGCTTTAAAACCGGTGGTATTGACGTTGGCAATATTATTGCCGATAACATCCATACGGGTCTGATGGTTTTTCAGACCAGCTACACCGGAGAATAACGAACGCATCATAGGTAACGTGACCTCCTACTTTATATCTATTTAATCATACTAACTGCTTCTGTCATTCAGCAGCCTTGAGGGCTTCCTCAAGCGAGGTCCAGCCCTAAATAATTACTGCACTATCAATATTAGTAAACACATTGTCCTTAATATTGGCACCATCCATAGCTGTTATAACCGTCTTGTTCTTGACACTGACAACAAATGCCAAATTGTCATTCATCAAGACAAGCGACTCTTTCGCCCCTTTTTGTGCTGCTTTTTCTACCGCTTGACTAAGTTTGTTTAATTGGGTACTATCAAGCTGAATTTTACGGCTATTTAAGCGCTGTAAGGCATGCTGTGAAAATTTAACTCCGGTTATTTCCTGTTGCAACAACTGATTAAAATTTGAATCTGTTGTTGCTTTATTGGCAGAACCTGTTTGAGTTGCAGTAGTCGATTGATTTGGTGAAATAATCGGCGCTAACGGTTGGTAAGTAGTATAGATACGATTATCAGCCATCACTAGTTACCTGCGGCGGATAATCAACTGCTGTTACTTTGTTCATATCAATGTAAGTATCACCAACTAACAATTTTGCTTCACCATCAACTACCTTTGCACCTACAACAATCCCTGACATTTGTTTAGCGGTAGTGCTGTCAGTCCAGGTAACCTTCATGCCAAGCATAGTATTAGCTTCTACTAAAGCTTCTGCCACCCGCGTGGAAGCATGATTAGTTGTCTGCGTCGGAGCCTCAACTGCCGTTACTTTGCTCAGTTCAATGGAAGTATTGCCAATTACCAGTTTAGGTTCACCGCTGACTACCCGGACACTTGAAACAACCCCTGACATTTCCTTAGCGGTAGCGCTGTCAGTCCAGAAAACTTTAGAACCAATCATACTGCTGGCTTGGGTCATCTGCATGGAAGTGTTCAGGTTCTTCATTTGCTCCAAACTGGTAAACTGCGCCATTTGCGCAATAAAATCTTTATCCTCCATCGGGTTCATCGGATCCTGATACTGCAATTGGGTGATTAGTAGCTTCAAAAAATCATCTTTACCAAGATCATCACTTTGTTTCCTGGTAGTCGCAGTACTGTCAGTGTTAGACGAAGATTGACCAGTACCAGCTACTGAATATGTATTAGCCATGTTAACACCTCCTTTTTTCTAAATACGGTAATCTACACCAGATTGCGAGCCAATTCCCAGAGTACTTCCGCCTGTCAATTCACCATCAATCGCTTCGATAAAATCACCAGCAGCTTTTTTATTAGTAAACTTCATTAATTGCTGACGCGAGTTTTGCTCCTGACCTTGGTTGGGCTGAAATTGACTAAGTCCGGCATAAACACTAACATTATCCACCTTCAACCCCGTACTGGCTAATTCCAATTTGAGCTGAGGCAGCGAAGCCTCAATTAAACTGCGGACTTCGGGATTATTGGAATGGAAACTGGCATTTACCACACCGTTTTCAATAGCTACTTTAAGGGTAAGTTCCCCAAGGTGCTCTGGTTTAAGCTTCATAACCATTTCGGTGTTTTGGGCTGTAGTAATAATTTTCGTTTGCTCCACAATTTGATCAACAACTTGATACATGTCGGCAACTTGAGTGGTTGGTGACTGTGTTTCAGTAGTTTTAGCTGACGCCATTATACCAGTTGTAGATAATAATGCAGCATCTAAATTCTGTGCAAATATAGGCGAATTCGTTACTTCAGTACCTTCAGTCGACAGCTCCTGTGTAACTCGGAGTGTGCTGGAATCGGCTAGGCTATTTTTCTGTCCATCACCACCGCCAAGATTTGAACTTAAAGTTCTATCCTGTTGGTTGTTTCCCACTGCCGGTATAGCCACTTGCTCGCTAGGCAACTGTTCTTGCTGATTCGTCTTACCATTAGCACTTGGAGTAGTTTCTACTTTTACGGCTTGCGTTTGCAAACCTACTGTCGTTTGCGCTGCAATTGTGCCGTTAGGCCCTGCGGCAATTTCGATTTGCGCCGCCTGGTTTTGCAGGCTTGCTGCTGCTTGCGATACAATTGTTGTATTAGGATTTGGAACGGCTTCTACCTGTACGACTTGGGGTTGCACTCCTGCTGGCACTTGTACCGAATTTCCTTGCTCTGTTACACCACTTGATACTGTAGATGTAATACTGCCTGATAGCTTACTTAGCATTTCCGGACTTTGCTGCCCGGTTTGCAGCAGGTTAGACATGACATTTTGCGTCATATTACTTTGATTATTATTAGTGACAGGGTTTTCCTTAGAAACTGAAGTAGTTGCTGGTTGTACTAAGGTAGAGACATCAGGAACATTCGTTGCCATCTGGGGTTGGCTAATCACTGCTGCATCTATCGCGGTAGTACCTTGTTCGGTTAACACTACCGATTGCGTGTTCACCGCTGGCGTATTTACAGTTGGCGTATTCACGACTGGCATGGCAAGCAGTATCTGCGTGGTTAAAGCAGCACTAGTAAAGTTTGTCAACCCCTCCTGCTCAAGCAGATCGTTTTCCTCAAGCTTAGTTATATCACCCTCAGGAATCGTGGCAGAATCAGCAGACGTTTGTTCCTTGGTGGTATCAGTATCATTTTTCTTAATTACATTATTGGACACCACCGAATCCATGGGTTTGTCAGTTGTAACCGATTCCTGCTCGTTGACAGTTGCTTCATCAGACTTAGAAACCACATTGTTCAGTGTATCACTAAAGCTAGTCTTGGTTTGACTTTTAGAACTGTTATTTGAGCTTTTGCTAGATGACACTGGAGCTGAGCTAGATGTTGTTGGTAATAGATTAAGCGCTAGATTCATTTTTTCACCTCCTTTCATTGGCGTTACTTTGCTATATCACGCTATAACCTAGGTACTTGAGGCTGACCTCTAAGCATTTCCTGGGATATGCGAGCAGCACGTGAGGAATCAATTAAGGCTAAGATTTTGGAAACTTGTTCTTCTTCCATTTTTCCAAAAATAGAAATAACGGTAGGATCATCTAGTTCTTTTATAATAGCTACCGCCGCCTCTGGTTTCATTCCCCCATAGAGCCGAGCTAATTTGGAAATACGTTTATTTTCTTCTTGCTGTTTAATTTTAGCCTGCTTCTCTACCTCTTCTTTGGTAATGACAGTAGGGCCTGAGGGTTGAGGCGTTGGTAACATCGAGACTGACGGTGACTGAACCTGTTTGGGGTCACCCGGCAATCCTCGTTGAGCGACAGCAGCATCTTCTTCTAGCTCTACCGGTTCGAAGTTCGTTTTGGGAAAGAAACGAGCAACCACCGGGTATTGCGACAAATTCGCATCTTTGGTAATTTTCTCTATGTCAATCACTTTTAAATAAACTCCGGCAGCAAAACCTATGGCTATCAAAATGCACAAAGCCACAAGAATAGACAAAACTTTAAAAACTACACTAAATTTTGATTTTGGAGCCTCTGCCTCCGGGGCATTAGTAGTAGCCACGCTCGTTGTTTGTTTAGGTTTGACGGCAGGAGTTTTCGGTTTTTCAGCCATAATTAATTATAGACTCCTCTACTTAGCCAGAGATAGAACCCTAGCTACATAGTTACGTGTTTCACTGTACGGCGGAACGCCATTATAGTTCTTAACTGCTTGTGGTCCGGCATTATAGGCAGCTACCGCTTTAGAAACATCACCATCAAAAGTAGTCAGCATCTGTTTCAGATAACGAACACCACCATCAATATTCTCACGCGGATCATTTATATTACCTACCCCAAGCGAATTGGCCGTTTCTGGCATAAGCTGCATTACACCCACTGCACCAACAGAGGAAACAGCTTCTTGCGATAACCCTGATTCAGCCTCACCAACAGCCATTACCAGTTTAGGATCAACACCATATTTAGCAGCAGCGACTTGTATCATTTTAGCAATGTCACCACCTTGAGCACTACTGACAGGTGAGGTACCTTGGATATTGTTGGCTTGCTGGGGATTAGCAGCTGAAAGTGCTGTAGCAAAATCGCTACCAGTTTGAGTTGCCGTAAAAGTTGGAGTAAAGCGCCGTTCTATGTCGGCAATCCGTTGAACTACTTGATTAATACTTGACATCATGTTTATTCACTCTCCTTGTTACGCATAAAGGCCTGCGTTCCAAGCTCATCAAGAACTTTTTGTTCGTCTTGCAATAATTCGATATTATACTGTTCTAACTGTTTTTTTCGCAAATTATCAACAAGTTTTCTTTGTTTCATCGCAGCTTCCAAGACAACAAGACACTCTTGCCGGTAAGCCTCAGCCTTAACGATTTGCTCTTGCTGAAAAATAATATCTTTTTTAATCTTATCGATATAATAGCTAAAAGTCTTAAGAGTTTCAATTGTTGGAGAACCAGCATGTTCTTCGCTGAGTAAAGTAAGGCTGCCTAGTAGTTTGTTTTGAAATTGATTCAAAAATTCTTGTTCCTTATATAAGCGCATACTGGCCTCAGTCATCTTGATCTGCGCCTGTTCTTCTTCCATTTTTCGAAATTTTAGCAGTGTCTCCAGGCGAAACCGAAATTTCTTCATAGCCTACCCATCCTCAGTAACTGTTAGGCAACAATCATTTTTAAACGTTCAATGGTCGCAGACATAGGCATATTTTCATCTACATCCTGTTGCAGGAAACTTTTAATTTGGTCAATGACCGCAATAGCGCGATCAATATTCGGATTACTTCCTTGGGCATAAGCACCAATATTAATTAAATCTTCGGCCTCGCGATAAGTGGCAAGCAAAGCCCTAAGTCTTTGAGCACACTGTAGATGTTCTTTATCAACAATTTCCGTCATTACCCGGCTAACACTATTTAGAACATCAATAGCCGGATAATGATTTAAGGCTGCCAGCCCTCGTGACAAAACAATATGTCCATCCAAAATACTGCGCACAGCATCAGCAATTGGTTCATTCATATCGTCCCCATCAACTAATACGGTATAAATTCCAGTAATGGAACCTTGATCACCAGTACCTGAGCGTTCTAATAATTTCGGCAACATAGAAAATACGGATGGAGTATAACCACGGGTAGCTGGTGGTTCACCTACTGTCAGTCCCACTTCTCGCTGAGCCATGGCAAACCGTGTTACTGAATCCATCATCAGCATGACATCCATACCCTGATCGCGAAAATATTCTGCAATAGCAGTAGCTGTCATGGCCCCTTTTATTCTAACAAGAGCCGGTTGATCAGACGTTGCCACAACGACTACCGAGCGTTTAAGACCTTCTTCACCTAAATCGCGTTCTATGAATTCCCGCACTTCCCGGCCGCGTTCACCAATAAGGGCAATTACGCTAATATCAGCCTCAGTATTACGAGCAATCATGCCTAGTAACGTACTTTTACCAACTCCACTGCCAGCCATAATACCTACCCGCTGGCCCCGGCCTAATGTTAATAAGCTATCAATGGCCCGGACACCCACACCTAACTTTTCTTCAATACGACGGCGGGTTAAAGGCGGCGGCGGCATAGTACTAAGCGGATAGTCGATATTGCTAAGTAGCGGACCTTTGTCATCTATCGGATTACCAAGCCCGTCTAAAATGCGTCCCAATAATTGACGTCCTACGCTTACCCTGAGCATTCTATGAGCTGAAACAACTTCACAGCCTGGACCAATACCTTGCAAATCGCCAACAGGCATCAGTAAAATGCGGTTCTCTTTAAATCCAACAACCTCTGCGGGAATAGGTTCTCCTTTGCGAGGATAAACATAGCATAACTCTCCCAAATTCACATTAGGTCCTTGTGACTCCATCACTAAGCCAATAATTTGAGTAATTTTACCGTTTAGTTTCATGTTATCCGCATTAGCTATTGCTAATAAATAGCGAGAGGAATCAAATGTTTTACTCATGGTAGTACTTCCTCAAGTGCCTTATGAACTAGTTCAAGCTTGGTATCTAATTTTGCATCAACAGTACCTAACGCTGTTTCAATAGTACATCCACCTAAAGCTACCGTATGATCAGCGGTTATAGTAATGGTATTATCCCGTTTAATCATTAACTGCAAATCACGTTTGGCCATTAGCGCCATTTCATAATCTTCAGGATTTACTCTGATTGTTATCTGATCTTGATCACTAACCTTGTCTAAGGCTTCCTTAAGTATTGGCAAAATCGTTGTCGGATTATCTGCAATCTCTCTCGCCAATACTTTGCTAGCTACAGCAAGAGCGATTTCAACAATTTGGTGTTCTGCGTCAACAAACATTTGGGCAACTTCTTGCTCTGCTGTTCGAATAAGATGCTGCGCTTTTTCGAGAGACGACTGCATTGTTTGTTGCATATCGGCAATTGCAGTTTGATTACCTTGATTATAACCTTCTTGGTAGCCTTGCTCATGTCCTTCCTGCTGACCTCGGGCATGGGCTTCGTCATAAGCCTGCTGAGCTATTTCTTTTGCTTTGCTTTCGGCATCAGTCAAACACTGTGCAGCCGATGTCTGTGCCTTAGCCATAATAGCTTCGGCCTCACTACGGATTGCTGCCAAATCTATTTCTGGCTGCGCATTCTGTGGTGGTTGTTCCTGTACTACCACTGGCTCAGGAATGGCTGCTAGCCGATGTTTAATGACAACTGGCGTTTTTCGCTGACAAAGCACACTTTTTATAATCTTAGACAATTATTTCGTCTCCTTTACCACGCGAAACAACGATTTCGCCTGATTCTTCGAGACGACGGATATTATTTACAATTTTTTGTTGAGATTCTTCAACATCTCTTATGCGTACAGGACCCATATATTCGATTTCTTCCTTGAGCATTTCAGCAGCCCGTTTGGAAATATTTTTATACACCTTATTAGCAACCTCACTTGATGTTGCTTTGAGAGCCAAAGCCAAGTCTTTATTCTCGATTTCTCTAAGTACAAGTTGAAGTGATCTGTCGTCCAACAGCACAATATCTTCGAAAACAAACATGCGTTTTTTGATTTCTTCGGCTAATTCAGGGTTTTGTACTTCCATATTTTCAATAATGGTTCTCTCTGTAGTCCGGTCCACACGGTTAAGAATTTCAACAATGGAATCTACACCACCAGCGGCTGTAAAGTCTTGAGTTACCAGTGATGACAATTTGCGTTCCAGTATCCTTTCCACATCGCGAATAACATCAGGTGAAGTGCGGTCCATTGTGGCTATTCGCCGGGCAACGTCGACCTGACGTTCTGGCGGCAATGCGGAAACAATGGCGGCAGATTGTTCAGGTTGGAGATAAGCCATAATCAAAGCAATGGTTTGAGGATGTTCATTTTGAATAAAATTAAGCAATTGGCTTGGATCAGTTTTTCGAGCAAAGTCAAACGGACGAATTTGCAGGCTAGTAGTTAGACGGTTAATTATTGATACTGCTTTATCAGAACCCAATGCTTTTTCTAAAACCTCACGAGCATAATCCAAACCACCACTGGAAATATATTCTTTCGCTAAACACATTTGGTGAAATTCATTGAGAACTTTATCTTTTTGTTCTTGTGATAATTTTCGTTGATTAGCAATCTCCAGTGTCAGCTTCTCAATTTCGTCTTCTTTCATATGTTTTAGCACTTGTGCGGAGATATCCGGCCCTAAAGCAATTAATAAAATTGCAGCTTTTTGTTTGCCTGTCACTTCATTGGACTGGTACATAAGCTCTGATGCCTCCCATCATTCATCTGCTAACCAAACCTTCAAAATCTGGGCCACATCTTCCGGGCGCGATTTGGCAAATTTTTCAACAGTGCTTCGTTGTTCAGCCCGTTCGGTTTCCTGAGCATTCATCTCATCTTGAGCCTCGTCTGATACATCAGCAAGAGGTTGCGCTTCAAGCGAAATAGCTTCCAGTAAGGCTTCTTCCTCTTGCTCACGACGGCGAGCATATCGCCTATACAAATAGTATAGAATAGCGCCAATAATCAGAACAGCAAGTCCTACTTTCAGTAAAAATGCTTGTTGCTGTTGTTTAGCATATTCTTCATCTTCTTTACGCTGTTTATCAGCCATCTCGGTATTAAACTGTATTGGTTCAACAGCAATGGTATCTCCCCGAGTAGGGTTAAATCCAATAGCCGAAGCTACCGTTTTATTTAAGCTATCTTGCTGTGCTTTGGGCATCGCTGCATCTACAAGCACTGCTACTGTCAAGCGCCGGATAGCACCAGGCGTGCTTACTACTTTTTCCTTGGTTTCATTAATTTCATAATTACGGGTTGCTTCTCGCTTTTCATAATTTGATTGCGAGTTATTATTAGCAACATACCCCGGAATATTGGATGTCGTTCCTGGAACACCACCAGGGGCATTAGCAGCATTCCCTTGATAACTCTCATTAGTCTCTTGTGAACTGCGAATAATACCCTTGTCATCGACAACCGGCTCGAAAACTTGGCGATCTAACGTGCGTTGATCAAAGTTGAGTTCAACATTAACCCTGGCAGCAGCTTTGCCGATACCCAGAGTCTGATCAAGTAACGACTGTACGCTCTTTTGCAGGTCATCCTGTACTTTTTTAGTCATCTCAAACTGAGTAATCGCCGCAGTACCGGCCTGAGGCGGCGTCTCTGAATCTGATTGGTCATTTAAAACTCGTGCCAAACTATCGACAACAGTAATATTTTCTGGCTTCAACCCTTGCACACTATGGGCGACCAAATTAACGATTCCTTTGACTTGTTGCTGATTCAATTTTGCATCTGGTTTAAGTTTAAGCATAATGGAAGCCGTAGCTGGTTTCTCTGTTTTTTTATAGAGGCTATCCTCTGACATTACAATGTGAACTCTGGCCTTTTCCACTTCTGCCATCTGTTCAATTGTGCGTGTCAGTTCTCCTTGAACGGCTTGCAAAAGTTGTACCTTATTTTGAAATTCTGTTGCGCCAAATTTATTTTCGTCAAAAATTTCAAACCCTTTATTCCCGCGTGGCAAACCTTGACTGGCTAAGTCCAACCTGAGCTTATGTACATCTTTGGCTGGAACTAAAATGA
>JAGGAA010000231.1 GCA_017889675.1 Bacillota bacterium
CAACTACCGGATTTTTTTTACAGGTCAAGGATTGTCGGTTATTGGAACATGGATGCAAAATATCGCCTTAAGCTGGCTAAGTTATCGTCTTACTGACTCAGCGCTTATGTTGGGGTGGGTGGCTTTCATGGGCCAGATTCCAAACTTTGTGTTGGCACCCTTTGCTGGTGTGTGGCTTGATCGATTGGGGAAACGCAGGGTGCTTATTGTTACTCAGCTTCTTAGTCTGATTCAGGCATCACTTTTAACTTGGCTTACTTTATACAACATGATTGGGATTGAGCACATTTTGGGTTTAAGTCTGTTTTTGGGTTGTGTTAATGCTTTTGACGTGCCAGCACGTCATGCTATTTCGGTGGAGATGATGGACACCCAGGAAGAACGGCAAAATGCTATTGCTTTAAATTCAGTTACTTATAATATGGCGAGACTGCTGGGACCATCGATAGCAGGTATTCTTATTCCCTTGATTGGTGAAGGCTATTGTTTTCTGCTTAATGTTATTAGCTACTGTATTTCTCTTATATCGCTCGTTACTTTACGAATGAAATTGGTAAGTAGCATACAGTCTCATAACAATATGCTTGAGCATTTTAAAGAAGGTTATGCATATACCTTTAAGCAACTGCCACTACGCAACATCCTAGTATTGTTGGGAATTATTAGTCTGACCGCCATGCCCTATACAGTATTGTTGCCAGTGTTTGTTTCGAAAAATTTAGGTGCCAGTGCAGGGACGCTGGGCTTTTTGATGGCGGTTTCTGGTTGTGGTTCGCTGTTGGCAGCTCTTGCTATTGCTGCCAGGTCGGAATTTCAGGGCTTAGAAAAATTATTGGTTGTTGCTGCCACTACTATCGGAATTGCGCTTATTGGATTTATGTTGTCTGCGAGCCTGTGGTTAGCTGCTGTACTGATGTTTATCCTTGGCACTGGGTTTTTGATCCAGGTTGTCGGCAGCAATACCTTATTGCAATGTATGGTGGATGATTCAATGCGAGGCAGGGTGATGAGTTTTTACACGATGATATTGATGGGAATTGGACCGATAGGGAGTTTACTTGCTGGCTTTTTGACAAGCCAGATAGGTGTAGTTTATACATTGGCGGTAGGGGGCGTATGTTCGTTGGTGGGTGCTTTTTATTTTGGCCGGCATTTATCGGTTTTCCGTGTTCAAGCCTGTCCGATTTACGTCAAGTCAGGTAGCCTTTCTTCGCAGGATGAATGCCGGTTTTGAATAATTCAAGGTATTGTTATAAAAAAAATCCCAATACTATATTCGTAAGGGTTGACTTCATTCTGGATAAGACGGAGGAAATTCAATGAAAAAATTTGTTTGCACTGTTTGCGGGTATGTTCATCAAGGAGAAGAGCCTCCTGAGAAATGCCCGGTTTGTAAAGCCGGCAATGATAAGTTTAAAGAAATGACAGGAGAGCTGGTGTGGGCAGATGAACACCGGATTGGGACTGTAAAAGATTTACCGGTAGAGATGCTAGATGGTTTACGTGCTAATTTTATGGGTGAATGTACGGAAGTAGGCATGTATCTGGCCATGTCACGTCAAGCAGACCGGCAAGGATATCCCGAGGTGGCAGAAGCCTATAAGCGGATTGCGTTTGAGGAAGCTGAGCATGCTGCAAAGTTTGCTGAACTCTTAGGCGAGGTTGTGGTAGCTGATACAAAAGCCAATCTAAGTGCAAGAGTCGAGGCAGAATATGGAGCTTGTGATGGCAAAAAGCAGTTGGCTGCATTAGCAAAACAGCATAATTTAGATGCTATCCATGATACCGTTCATGAAATGTGTAAAGATGAAGCTAGGCATGGATGCGCCTTTAAGGGCTTGCTTGATAGATATTTCAAATAAAAGGGGATGGTAAAATGGCGAAGATTAACTGCGAGGTAACTAAGTGTTCACATAATGATTCTGGTGTATGTTATGCTAATTGTGTTGATATAGTTGGCAATTCAGCTGTTGAGAAAGGTCATACTTGCTGTGGTTCCTTTTTGAACAAGCTTCATTATTCGGAGTTGACCAACAATGTATTGAGTTCTGGTTCTTGTGATTGTTTAAAATGTTCGGTTGAGACCTGCACATATAATGATAACAAACTTTGCAGTTTAGATACTATTCAGGTTAGTGGAGATAGTGTCGACTATCACACGCAAACAGAGTGTGATAGCTTTAAACATAGAGATAGCTATTGAAAGCAGAATTGCGGAAGAGCCTTGTAGGGGTGCTTAATCATTAATTTTCGGCTGATAAGTTAGAGGGTGTGATTTAGTTGAAACAATTATTACGGTATTTTGTGCAAGTACTTTCTCGGTACCAAGACCTGGCCTTACTTATGTTCCGTCTAGGTTTAGGGGGAATGTTTATGTGGCATGGCTGGCCTAAAATTATCGGTGGAACTGCAAAATGGGCAGGCCTCGGCAAGGCGATGGCGACTTTTGGGATTGATTTTGCCCCAGTTTTTTGGGGATTTATGTCCAGCTTCGCTGAGTTTGGTGGTGGTCTATTATTTGCGCTTGGTTTATTTTATCGTCCAGCCTGCTTGCTTCTAGTTAGCAATATGATAGTAGCTTTTACCAGTCAAATGATTGGTGGTACAGGTCTGCAGAAAGCATCGCAGTCACTGGAGGATGGGATAAGCTTTTTCGGTGCGGCCTTTATTGGTCCAGGTAAATATAGTCTAGACCATTATATGAGAATTGAGGAACCTAGGGAAACGGTTCGAAAAATACGCTAATCAGAAAGTGATTTCTGTAAGTTTATTGAAAAAAGGAAGCTTGACAAAACACATCTGTACTGTTATATTATACTCAATATATTACTTTTGCCTGAAAAAATGCATAAGATAAAAGTAGTATTACAATTGAGAATGTAACTATCCAAAAGACTGTGAAGAGGAGAGTAGCCTTCAATTACAGCGCAGAGAGCCGGCAGTTGGTGAAAGCCCGGACTGGAGTTGAATCGTGAAGTACACCTCAGAGTTGCTAGCTGAAGGGTTCAAATATTATAATTTTGAACTTGGTAGGCGTGGCCGGAACTTCCACCGTTATTGGGAAGAGGGTATCGGTAAGTTTGTGTCTTACTCGTACTCTGCAGAGGAGGAGTCGATAACCATGTTGGTTTAGTGGCTCTACAAGGGTGGTATCGCGGGAATATACTCCCGTCCCTTATTTAATTAAGGGACGGGAGTTTTTTATTCTATAGGTGTTAGTAGTATTGTAGGAAAAGTAGGAAGGGGATTAAAATGGAAATATTAGTATTAACTCTGTTGCCAATTGTCGTTATTTTGGCTATGTTGATCATTTGGAAACAGGCAGCAGATGTAAGTGGCATTGTAGGATGGTTAGCGATTTCAGTAGTTGCTTATTTTGTATTTCAGACGAGTATTGAAGTACTACTACGTTCGACGGTTGCAGGTTTTATTAGATCATTTGCTGTCTCGCTTATTGTAGCGACATCCTTATTACAGATGGCTTTTATGGAACAAACAGGGGCGCTTAAGCGAATTATCATTTTTATCAAAACAATTGCCAGTGAGAACCGGGGAATTCAAATTATGCTGATTAATATTGGATTCGGTACCTTAATGGTATCAGTTGGTGCAACTCCGGTTTCGCTCTTGCCGCCGATACTTTTGGCGATGGGCTACTCAACTACGGTTGCTATTGCTTTGCCTGCAATAGGGTATGACTCTTTGTGTACCTATGCGCTCTTAGGTGCCCCCATTGTTGTGTTTGTCGATGTAGCCAACAGTTTTTTCGGTAAAGGAAACGAGATTAGTTTGGCACAGGCGGGAATGGCTTTTTACATGTTTTTGCCAGTAGTTTCTACCTTAATAGG